>CAZHBJ010000020.1:0-34169 GCA_964530445.1 uncultured Ignavibacteriaceae bacterium | reverse complement strand
ATAGATATTATTTATAAGATTATAGAAAACATCAATTTGATTGATTATAAAATAAATAATACATTTATATATTCAAAAATTAAATGCGGATTTTTTAACAATTAAAACACAAGGGTATTAAAAATGGGAAATGAAGATAATAATAATGAGAGCAAGTGCCCGGTTGTAGGGCATAGTGTAGCCAGCGGGACATCAAACCGCGACTGGTGGCCGAATAAATTGAATCTGAATATACTTCGTCAACACTCCTCCAAGTCAAATCCGATGGGAGAGGGTTTTAACTATGCTGAAGAATTCAAGAAGCTTGATCTTGATGCAGTGAAGAAAGATTTAAAGAAATTGATGACCGATTCTCAAGAATGGTGGCCGGCAGATTTCGGTCATTACGGACCGTTCTTTATAAGGATGGCTTGGCACAGTGCCGGTACATACCGCATTGCAGACGGCCGAGGCGGCGGCGGAACAGGCAGCCAGCGTTTTGAACCTCTTAACAGCTGGCCGGATAATGTGAACCTCGATAAAGCTCGCAGGCTGATTTGGCCGATCAAACAAAAATACGGTAAGAAAATTTCATGGGCGGACCTTATAATACTTGCCGGTAACTGCGCACTCGAATCGATGGGTTTTAAAACTTTCGGTTTCGGCGGCGGTCGTGAAGATGTTTGGGAACCCTTGGAAGATATTTATTGGGGTTCGGAAGGCACCTGGCTGGAAGACAAACGCTACAGCGGCGATAGGGAACTTGAGAATCCGCTTGCGGCAGTTCAGATGGGATTAATTTATGTGAACCCGGAAGGACCGAATGGAAATCCTGATCCGGTTGCAGCAGCACGTGATATCCGCGAAACATTCCGGCGTATGGCAATGAATGATGAAGAGACGGTCGCGCTTATTGCAGGCGGACATACATTCGGAAAAGCGCATGGCGCTGCCGATCCGAACAAATACGTCGGTGCGGAACCTGCAGGTGCAAGTATTGAAGAACAAGGCCTCGGCTGGAAAAGCAGTTTCGGAACAGGTCATGGTGATGATACAATCGGCGGCGGACCGGAAGTTACATGGACCGAGACACCGACAAAGTGGAGCAATAATTTCTTTGAAAATCTTTTCGGTTACGAATGGGAATTAACTAAGAGTCCGGCCGGTGCTCAGCAGTGGGTAGCGAAGGATGGTGCAGGTGCCGGTAAAATTCCTGTCGCTCACGATCCGTCAAAAAAACAAGCTCCGACAATGCTTACAACAGATCTTTCATTACGATTCGATCCGGCATATGAAAAAATTTCGAGACGTTTTTATGAAAATCCCGATGAGTTTGCGGATGCATTTGCACGGGCTTGGTTTAAATTGACTCATCGTGATATGGGTCCTAAAGCGCGCTATCTCGGACCTGAAGTACCTGAGGAAGATTTAATTTGGCAAGATCCGATCCCTGCTTCTGCTAGTAAAGTTATCGGCAAAAAAGATATAGAAGAACTGAAGAATAAAATATTGGATTCGGGTTTGTCGGTATCTCAATTAGTATCAACAGCATGGGCATCTGCATCGACATTCCGAGGTTCGGATAAACGCGGCGGCGCAAACGGCGCACGTATTCAGCTTTCACCGCAGAAGGATTGGGAAGTAAACAACCCCGCTCAATTAGATAAAGTGCTTAAGAAGCTAAAGAAGATCCAAAAAGAATTCAACGATGCTCAATCCGGTAAAAAGAAAGTTTCACTTGCAGACTTAATAGTTCTAGGTGGGTGCGCAGGAGTTGAGAAAGCTGCAGAGAAAGCTGGTTACGATGTAAAAGTTCCTTTCGCTCCAGGGCGTAATGATGCTCTGCAGGAACAGACCGATGCTGAATCATTTGCCGTACTCGAACCAAGAGCAGATGGATTCCGTAATTACCTAAAAACCAAATACATGGCTACGGCGGAAGAAATGCTGGTTGACCGTGCACAGCTTTTAACTCTCACGGCACCTGAGATGACGGTTCTCCTAGGCGGTTTGCGTGTACTTAACACAAACTTTGACGGCTCCAAACACGGTGTGTTCACTAAAAAACCGGGAACATTAACCAACGACTTTTTTGTTAACCTGCTGGATTCAGGAACAAAATGGAAAGCAGTTTCGGAGGACAAAGAAGTTTTTGAAGGTATAGACCGCAAAACAGGTAACGTTAAATGGACGGGTACCCGCGCTGACCTTGTCTTTGGTTCCAATTCCGAGCTTCGTGCACTTGCCGAAGTTTATGCATGCGAAGATGCTAAAAAGAAATTTGTAAAAGATTTTGTTGCGGCATGGAATAAAGTGATGAATCTAGACCGATTTGATTTGAATTGATTTAAGGTTCTTTATAGAGAAGGTTATAAGTTAAAAGGCAGTCTGGTGAAAGGCTGCCTTTTTAGTAAGCATCTTTTCATAAATCAACAGATATTATATAAATGTACTATTTTAACTGCAAGTCTTTTATATTTCTTCTAATTTCCATTGCTTAAAGGAAGTGGAATTATTTTATACAATTTAACTTCTATTCAGCTTAAAGATATTTGATTTTAAAATAATTTACTTACAAATTAACATCCCGAAATAAATTGGTTAACTATGTGTGTTAATTTTGAATTGGCAGCTGACCCGGTTTTCCATAATGAAGCATTTATTTTTGAAGGCGTTAATCTCTGGGAAAAATTTAAACAGAATATTACCGCAAAAGATATTCGTCCTACAAATTCGATTATTATAATCCGTAAAAGAAAAGAAGAATTCCTTATTGAGCCGGCAAGCTGGGGAATAAAATTCAGTGATAAGTCTCCGCTGATATATAACAGCCGGATGGAAACGATAAAAGAAAAGCCGTTCTGGAAAAATACATTTAATAAGAATAGGGGACTGCTGCCTATGTCCGGCTTTTTTGAATGGCAAAAAATAGGAAAGAGTAAAATAAAGAAGAAAGTATTTCTGCCTGATAATAATATATTTTTTGTACCGGCTTTATTTATTGAAATGAACGGAACTTTATTTACTTCGCTTGTTACCGTACCGCCGAATGAATTTATAAAACCTATTCATCATAGAATGCCTGCGATAATTCTTAAAAACGACAAAGAAAAATTACTCAATGCGGATATTGATGAAGCTATAAATATGTGTGAACCGTATAAGGGGGAAATGAATTTAGCGGATGTGAAACTTAAACCGGACCGTTTATTTTAATAATCTCTTAAATACAAGATTAATAAAATATTTTGTAATTAACTTCTATGAATAGATTAATGCAGCACTTTATTTATTCTTTGGATTTCCGTTTTATTCGTGTTATATACTTTTAATGCTGATGTCCATTCATCCGTTCGATTTGAAAAAAACTCGTAAATCATTTTTTCATTTTTTGTTTCTAAACTTCAGCCAGGTAAAAATAATTCCCAGAGTAATGGAAAGACGTAAAGCCGTTTCCCAGTCGAATATTCCGTTGCTATGAACCAACAAGCTGTATAAAAAAGTAACAAGTGAACTGACTGCAAACGTAACGATAAAGACAAATAAAAATTCAATTGTTAATGTACCGATTTTCATTTCACACCCCGTTTATGTTTTTTTGTATAAATATTATTAAAAATAAGACTAAAGTGTATGTCCTAATAAAATTAATATTGCCGATAATGTAAATAGATACGGACATAATTTAAACGGCAAATAATTTATTTTATATCCCGTTAATAATGAAATGCTTGAAAGTACTAATAAAAGAATAGCCGATGACAAATATATAAATACAGAACCGCTCCCGGCAAAATCAATAATCGTAATACCGGCTGTAATCACCCCGATAAATATTAAAGTAATGCCTTCAACTATCCATTCCATCGTTATGATATGCTTGTTATCTATACTAATTTCACCGAAGCCTTTTACAATTGCCTTTGTCGGGAAAAGATGAGCAATACCCCAAATCAGAGTTACCGCACTGCCGATGTATATTAGAATCTGATTAATCATATTCTATTCCTCCTTTTTGCAGAGTATGGATCCTTACGAATAAAATTTTAAGCACAATTATTCAAATTTGGTTTTTGCTATGCACATTGAATTGCTAATTATATCTTTCCAATCTTAAAAATTATTATTTTTTCCCAGGCATTTTTATTGTCCTGCTGGGAATAAATCACTATGAACTTTTGACAACTTTTTTTCAAGCAGTTCCAGATACGTATCTACATTCGGTTCTGCGTTGGCAATATAAGGACTTACAAAACTTACTTCCGATAGTACTTGTAAACTTTCACCTATAACTCTACTGGATTTTAACAAAACATCGGGCACATTTTCGTTTTTTTCTTTTTTAATGTTTACCCATTTTATAATTTCCGCATTTTGAAGAGTAATATTATTAACCATCATCCTCGTTAATTTTTGGAATGTATCAATAACCACTTTTTCTTTTTGTAAAATTAATTCTTTATGATGGTTTTTAATTATTTGATCTTTGAAGTAATAAATAAGATTGGCGATAATTAAAAACAGAACCAGGCGTATTAAGGAATTCCAAACCAGGTTAATAGTAGAGGAATAAAAATGTCCGCTGATTAAATCCGTAAAAAACCATATTAATGCACTTAGAATTGCTATAGTAAAGCCGGCTTTTCGGCCTATATACCATGAAGAGAATGAAATCGGAACCAAATAAATGATCGAGAAAGAATATTCCATACCTGTGGTATAATCAACCGTACCTAAAAATAAAACCGATAATATATTAATTAGTACCAATACCGCTTTGTTCATATCCTCGATAAATTGATGCAGACTTTTGTTTTTCATTTTATCCGACCATTTTTTATTTAACATTTCAAAACATAACTTAAGAATAATTTGCAGAGTAATAATTTTTGATTTGTATAAACATAGACGCTTCTCAAATTTCTAATCCCCGAACTTTAACTGATATGAAATTAATTGCATTTCCTATCAAAGGCAAGACAATCTATCCGCTGATTTTTCCCCTAATTATTTTCGTATAATCTTCAGTTACTCAATAAAAAAAACAGGGCAGCCCCGCAGGCTGCCCTGGACATTCTATATATAGAGGTTTATGGAAAGGACGATACTTGAAAAAACAATAAAATTGTTTAATCAAAGTCTCCTTTTCCGGGTCACTGATTTGCGGCAATAAACTGACCCCCTAACTAACCAGCCTGGATGGGTAACTTGGTTAGCTCATGCGCAAAGTAATTTATTAAATGTGTAATGTCAATGTTATATTGCATAGGCTTTACTTAATTGTGAGTTATAATAAGGTGAAATGAATATAGTAAATGAAAAACTTTAATATTGATATTTTTTATTTATAGTTTTTATGAAGCGAATAAAATCAGGTTTAATGAAATGAAAATATATAAAGGTCATAACAGCAACAAATAGTAATGTTGATCCAAGTATTATATATATATCGTTTTTCTACTTTTTTGCGAAGCCAGAATAAAAGTGCAATTCCAAGAAAAAATATTGAAATTGTAAGCTGCCGATAAAATATTAGACCCATATAAAGTGAGTTTTTAATATCAAGTGTCTTTTGTGGCAAAGATGCATCTATAATTGCTTTATTTTCGTTAAATGTATCTTGAGAATTGAAGCATACTATGGCATAGTGAAGTAAAGTTTTTGCTATACTATTAATAGTGTTAGAAGCCAATACCACGAAAACGAAAAAATATAATAATAGTTCTTTATATTTTTTAATAAGTGGTTCTAAATCATCAATTTTAAATATGGTTAACAAAAAAAAAGAATGCTGCGAAATATATAATACCAGCAATAGAATTATTAAGAATTCTCAATAAAGAATCCAAATATAATTTTTATAAATGGATAGCATCTATGCAAATTGTCTTCATTTTATCATTTAAGTCCAAAACAGCATTTTCTATTACCAATCACAAATTTAAAAAAATACTTGACAAGTGAACATTTGCGCACTATATTTGAATAGTAAACAAATGAGCACTAAGATGAAAAATCAATTAACGGAACGGCAGCAAGAGATATTAACTTTTATTAAACAATTCAGGGAAGAAAGCGGTTATCCGCCGACTTTAAGAGAAATCGGGAAGAAGTTTGGTATTTCTTCAACTTTCGGCGTAAAAAGACACCTGGATGCACTTGTTAAAAAAGGTTATCTGAATGTCGAAAGCAATGCAAGCAGGGGAATTTCTCTGCAAAAGGATGCAGACTCCGGGTTAAAAGGTGTTTCTTCTTTTGCTGAAAGGGAATATGATTTTAGCAAAATACCGATTGTTGGTAGAGTTGCTGCAGGCTCACCCGTTCTGGCAATTGAAAATATTGAAGGCAACGTTGTTATCGATCCGAGTTTTATGAAAAAATCTCAAGACAGTTTTGCCTTAAGAATTAAAGGGGATAGTATGATAAATGCAGGAATATTTGAAGGCGATCTGGTTATTGTTCTGCCGACAAAGATAGCTTCAAATGGTGAAATTGTTGTTGCAATGATTAACGATGAAGCAACAGTAAAAACTTATGAAAATAAAAACAATAAAATTAGACTAATACCCGAAAACGAAAAGTACAACCCGATTGAAGTAGAGGATACTTCCGAATTTTCCATAGTAGGCAAAGTAATCGGCGTATTAAGATGGCTAAATTAAAAAACGGAGCTGTTATGAAATCAGAAATTTTTTCGTCTGCAATATATAACCGTAATAAGATTAAGTTTTTATACGGATTAAATGAGATAGTTCTGGATCCTTATTATATATCGAGAGAAATAAGCGGCAGAAAAGTAATTTACGGTAAAATGTATAACTCATGTGAGATAAAGAGATTTGAGTACCAAAAGATATCGAACATAAAAGTTATTGAGAATAAAAAGTTTTCACCGATTATTCCGATAATTTCGAAAGCTGTATAAAGGGTAAGGAGGTAATTATGTTAGACTTAATGAAAAGGACAACTGTAGATCTATTGATTGAGCAATTTTGGAAACACGGATATTTAACTGTAAGCAGAAAGTTCGGAACTTACTTGCCTGAACCTGCAAAGGTAGGAGAGTTCGACGTTGACATTGTAGCAAAACATAATAATAATTATGCAATCGGTATTACGTTAACGAGGGAAGAGCTGAACGATACTAAAATAACAGATAGGTTAAATTACCTGGCCACAAGACAAACAAAATACACAAATAAAAGAGTACTGCTTTTTATAGGTGTTCACAGCAGTTTGTTTAAGAATGCAAAAGCACTAATTGAAATGTTGGAGCAGGAAGCAAGAAAAAATATTAAGCTGTTCCCGATAAACGACAGGCCGGTTATAAGAACTAGAAAATCTAGAGAAAGAGGGAGGGTACTTTTCTCTTAGAAAGCTCGGGAGGCAGTCTGAACGGGGCTGCTTCCCCTAAAATAATTTGCCGCTTATTTTTACCTTTCCTAAAAGTACATTTCAAGGTAACTTTTCACGTTTAATTACGTCTAAATAAAATTGAATTTTTAATAAAAGAGTTATTTATTACATTTGTTACTTACCTTGACATTAATTTGTCATAAAGTTAATTTTACACGCTTTATCAATATTGAGGGCGAATTTGAGTAAATCTCAATCGATATCCGATGAAAAATTACAGTTGGAGCTGAAAAATTCCGGCGAAATCCCTGTTCATATTGCTATTATTATGGATGGAAACGGAAGATGGGCAAGAAAAAGAGGACTACCGAGAGTGGCAGGCCATAAAAGGGGCGTTGATACTGTTAGAGAAATTACAGAAGCCTGTGCGGAAATAGGAGTAAAGTTTTTAACGCTTTATACTTTTTCAACCGAAAATTGGAAAAGACCGAAAGATGAAGTTTCAACTTTAATGCGGCTTCTGTTAAGAAGCATTAGAGACAGATGCGACGAATTGATGGAAAATAATATAAGGCTTACTACTATAGGAAATGTCAGTTCTCTTCCGAATGAAGTTCAGAAAGAACTTTACGATGCAATTGAGAGAACAAAAAACAATAAAAGAATGACCTTGAATTTAGCATTGAGCTACAGCGGAAGATGGGAATTACTCGAAGCTTTCAAAAGTATTGCAGAGCTTGCAAAAGAAGGCAAAATAGAAATTAATGATATAAATGAGAAAAGCATATCTGAACTTTTAACTACTAAAAATTTTCCGGATCCTGACTTATTAATTAGAACAAGCGGTGAATTTAGAGTCAGTAACTTTTTATTATGGCAAATTGCATATACCGAATTTTTTATTTCCGATGTTTACTGGCCCGATTTTAACCGCAAGCATTTGTATGAAGCGATTAGAAACTTCCAGAAAAGGGAACGACGGTTCGGTAGAGTAAGTGAACAACTAATTAAGAATGACAAAGGCTTAAAGAATGTTTCAAACCTCCCCAAACAAACTGTTTAAATATTTAATCCCATTAATAATAATTTTTTTTACTTCTTTAACATACGGCCAAACCGGCGTAAAGAGTTATAAAATATTAGGTATTTCCGTAGAGGGAAATCAAACTGCCGATGCCGCAACAATTATAGGAAACAGCGGCTTAAAAGTCGGAGATGAAATTCAATACCCTTTCGACCAGTCTGGAAAGACCGCAAATGCAATAAAGCAATTATGGTCTCTTAATCTTTTTTCAAATGTATCCGTCGATATTGATAAAATGGTGGGCACGGGTGTTTTCCTTTTAATAAAAGTTAAGGAGTATCCTCGATTTGAAAAAGTAGTGATTAAAGGCAATGACGAGTTGAGCACCAGCGATATTATGGATAAGATCGATCTTCAAAGAGGTCAAATTTTAAAACCGCAGGATGAAACCAGGATAAAAGACGATTTAAAAAAACAGTATGATAAAGACGGATATCTGAATGCCGAAATAAAAATGGAGCATTTTATCTATTATACTGCAGACACTACGGAAAATAACATAGATGTAGTTTGGAGAAATGAAAAAGATTTTTCCGATGAATACACAGTTAAATACGACCGCGATGAAAACTCTTACATGAATTTGATCGATAAAATTAAGAAAAGAGTTTTATTGATGATCAAAATAGATGAAAATCAGAAAGTGGTGGTAAGGAAAATTGAGTTCACAGGAAATAAGGCATTTTCGGACAGCAAGCTTAGAGGACAGATGGATAATACTTCCGAGAAAGTTTGGTGGCAATTTTGGAATAGTGCAGAGTTTAACCCGAAGAAATTTGATGAAGATAAAAAATCAATAGTTAAGTTTTACCAGGAAAACGGATATAGGGATGCTCAGATTGTATCCGATTCCTTAATTTATTCCAATGATAAGAAAGACTTAACCATATTAATGAAAGTATACGAAGGTCCGAAATATTATATCAGGAATATTACCTGGGACGGCAATACTGTTTTCCCGGATAAAGTTTTGAATGAACATCTCGATTTTAAAAAGGGTGATGTTTACGATTATACAAAGTTCGAACAAAATTTAAGGGGGAATAAAGCTCAAAATGATGTGTCTTCTTTGTACCTGGACAACGGTTATTTAATGTTTAACCTAACACCGGCGGAAACACGGGTACATAAAGATTCAATGGATATTAACATTAGAGTAGATGAGAAAAATCAATTTAAAATCGGACGTGTGGAGATAGCAGGCAACGATAAAACAAAAGACAAAGTAATCCGCAGAGAATTGTATACAATTCCCGGAGATTATTTTAACCGAGGCTTGTTGTTAAGAAGCGTTCAGCAGCTTGCTAATCTTAAATATTTTAATGTTGAAAAGCTGTACGGACCGGACGGAATAACTACTTCTCTTAAAAACGACAGTACTGTTAATGTCGGTTTTAATGTGGAGGAAAAATCAAGCGACTATCTGAATGCTTCGGTAGGCTACAGCGGAAGTTTTGGTTTCAGCGGTGCAATAGGTGTAACATTATCAAATTTTGCACTCGATCATCCGTTCACTTTGGGAGGAGGCCAAATTTTAAGTTTTAACTGGCAGTTCGGTGTCAGCAGTATATACCGAACTTTTGATATCGGTTTTACCGAACCCTGGTTTATGGATACCCCCACTCTGGTTGGTTTTGATATATTCGATACAAGGCAGCAGTATTATTACGATATGAGACAATCGGGTGCTTCTGTAAAAGTGGGTCGCCGGCTAAAATGGCCCGATGATTATTTTTATGTGCAGGGTATGTTTAGATTTCAATATAACGATGTTATTAACGGACAGTACGATTACGTTGAAGGCATAACTCACCAATATACATTGGGAGCAACAATTTCCCGTAAAGATATTGATAATCCTATCTTCCCTTCGAAAGGTTCTGATGTTCTGTTGAATGCACAAATTTCAGGCGGTCCGTTTTTACCTGGCAACTTGGATTATTATAAAATTACTTTCCAAAGCCAATGGTATAAAAGATTATTTAATACAAACCGGGTTGCATGGTATACAGATGCTGAATTCGGATATTTGCATGAATTAAATCAGGCAACAATTCCGAGGATCAATCCGTTTGACCGTTTCTTTATGGGGGGCAACGGATTGGTAATTGCTACGATACCTTTAAGAGGATATGACGATCGTTCCATCGGGCCGCAAAGGGGAGGAGATGTTTATCTTAAATATACAACCGAAATTCGTGTAGCAATTACATTGGAACCTGTGCCGATATATTTGCTAACATTTGCCGAAGCGGGAAATGTGTATTTGGATCTACAGCATACCGATCCGTTTCATTTAAGGAGGTCAGTAGGTGTCGGTGCTAGGGTATTGATTAATCCGATCGGTCTTATAGGCTTTGATTTGGGATATGGTTTCGACAGGAAATTAGTTAACGGACAATCGCCGGCTTGGCTGTTCCATTTTCAATTCGGAAAAGGATTTTAATTTTTGTTAATAAAAACTTTATTGAGGTAAATACAGTGAGAAAATATATATTAGCTGCATGCTTATTTATTGCAGGAACCGGAATTATTTCTGCTCAAACTCAAAAAATCGGATATGTTGATTCCCAGGTTATTCTTAACCAGATGCCAGAAGCTATTAAAGCTCAGGGCGATCTTGATGCATTGACTAATGCCTGGACAGCTCACCTTGACAGCATGACTATGGATTATCAAAAAGGTCTTGCAGATTATCAGAAGAAGTCAAATACATTAAAGGATAAAGAAAAATTAGCATTACAGCAAAAGTTGGTATCGCAAGAGCAAGCTATTATAGATTACCGGAAAGCAAAGTTTACCCAGGGAACAGGTGAAATTTATAAGAAGCAGGATTCTATTTTTACTCCGGTTAAAAACAAAATTTATAAAGCTATAAAAGAAGTAGCTAAACAAGAAAAAATGAAATTTGTTTTTGATAAAGCCGGGGGCGCCGTTCTGCTTTTTGAGGATCCGGAATACGATATTACTTATAAAGTATTGGACAAGCTAAAAACCGGCGGTAATTAATAATTTAAATTTTTTATAACTCTTTATTCTTAATCTTACTTGATTTTTAATCATATTGAGAGTGAGAGTAAGATTATGTTTAAGATTAAGTTCTAGTTCAAGTTTAAGATTAAGTTCAAGTGCAAGTTTTAGGTTTAAGAATTATTTTTTAATAAAAGGAGAGATATAATTTAATATTGATACATTTAAAATTTATTTTTAAGATCAATTTAAATTAGTTGGAGTTGAAATGAAAAAAATCGTATTATTCTTGTCGATTATTCTTTTCGTTTGTTCGGGTCTCTCTTTTGGGCAGCTTAAAATAGGTTATGTAGATTCCAAAACTATTATGAATAAGCTTCCCGATGCACAGGATGCAAACCAAAAACTCAATGCTTTAATTAAAGAATGGCAGGCCGAATTAAATAAAATGGAAGCGGATAAAAAAGCTAAGGAAGAAGACTTTGATAGAAGAAAGCTTATAATGACGGAACAGATGAGAAGTGATCTGGAAGCCAAAATAAAAGAACTTGATAAAGAGATTAACGATTACAGGAATAAAAAATTCGGCACAAACGGCGAGCTCTTTCAAAAGCAGGAAGAATTGATGAAACCCGTTCAGAATAAAGTATTCAATGCAATTCAGGATGTAGCAAAAGAGCAGGATCTGGATTTCGTTTTCGATAAAAGCAATGAAGTTGTTCTTCTTTATGCAAAAGATAAGTTCGACATTACATCTTTGGTTCTGGATAAACTAAAACTTCAACAATAAAATTATTTTTAAAAATGGATATTAACCTGGTAGAAGCAGCCGCCTTTATCGGCGGAGTTATTTACGGTAATAAAAATATTATCATAAATAACCTGGCTAAAATTGAAGAAGCACGGCCCGGTGATCTTACTTTTTTATACATGACTTCTTATGAAAAATATTTTTCAACTACAAAAGCTTCCGCAATTTTGGTTGAGCCCGGATTCAAAAAAAGCCGGGAAGACATAACCTACATAGAAGTTAAAGAACCTAATAAAGCTTTTTCCAGGCTCCTTATTAAATATTTTACACCTCAATTTACTTTAAACGGCGTTGATCCTTCGGCTTCCGTACATCCGACTGCAGTTATTGGAAATAATACCGCTATAGGTAAAAATGTTGTTATCTCAGCCGGATGTAAAATAGGTGACAATGTTAAAATCTTTCATAATACTGTCCTTCTTGAAGAAGCAGAGGTTGGCGATGATTCTTTAATTTTTCCAAATGTTAGTATTAGAGAAAAATGTAAAATAGGTAAAAGAGCGGTTATTCATTCAGGAGTTGTTATCGGTTCTGACGGATTCGGATTTTTTACGGATGAAAAAGGTGTTTATCATAAAATTCCACAAATAGGAAATGTTATTCTTGAAGATGATGTTGAACTGGGTTCTAATGTTACAATAGACCGTGCAGCTATTGGAACTACGCTTATTAAAAGAGGCGTAAAGATTGATAACCTTGTACAAATTGCTCATAATGTTGTTGTAGGAGAAGATACTGTAATTTCTTCTCAATCAGGCGTATCCGGCAGTACTAAAATAGGCGACCATTGTATATTAGCAGGACAGGTCGGTCTAGTCGGTCATATTAATATTGCCGATAATGTAATAATAACCGCACAGTCAGGTATATCCAAATCAATTACAAAATCCGGTCAATATTTCGGCTCACCCGCAAAAGAATTTAAGACTGCACTAAAGCTGGAAGCTCATATAAGAAATTTTCCCGCATATGTGGATAGAATAAAGAAGCTCGAAGCCGAGGTAAATACATTACAAGATAAATTGAATAATTTAAGTAACGGGAAATAACAATCTTTACTAATAAGAGATTGCTCACTAACCAGGTTCATTTTTTTGTATTTCACTCCTCAACTTGCTATTTTGAATATTTATTTCTATTAATTTTACGTTAACATAAATCGGAATTTACAAATGTTAGAGTTACAAAGAACGATCGCAAAACCGGTTTCATTATCCGGTATTGGGCTGCATACGGGTACTTCATGCACTATGACTTTTAAACCTGCGCCTGAGAATTACGGACTTAGATTTGTTCGCGTCGATTTGGGAGGCAACCCGGAAATTCCAGCTATTGCGGATAATGTTGTTGATGTTTCAAGAGGTACTACATTAGGTATCGGAGAGGCTAAGGTGCACACCGTAGAACATGTACTGGCCGCAATTGTAGGTCTTCAGATAGATAATATTATAATTGAACTTGACGGAATTGAACCGCCTGTTGGAGACGGAAGTTCTATTCCTTATGTTGAAAAACTGCTGGATGCAGGTTTTGTTCAACAGGAAGCGCCTAAAGATTATCTTATAATTGATGAAACAGTTATGTACCATGATGAAGACAACCAGGTTGATATTGTAGCTTTACCACTAGACGGCTACAGGGCTACGGTTATGGTTGATTATCAAAACCCTGCATTAGGTAGTCAGCACACCGGCTTATTCGATTTGGAAAAAGAATTTGAAAGCGAATTTGCTCCTGCAAGAACTTTCTGTTTTTTGAGTGAGGTTGAACAGCTTGCTAACGCCGGCTTGATAAAAGGCGGTGATATTGATAACGCCGTTGTAATAGTAGATAGAAATTCGGAAGACGATGAATTAGAAAAGTTAAGAAAGAAACTGGGAATAAAGGAAAAAGTAACAATTGGTAATAACGGAATACTAAATAATAAAGAATTAAGATTTAAAAATGAGCCTGTACGCCACAAACTTTTGGACTTGCTGGGCGATCTTGCTTTGATCGGCGCACCGATTAAAGCTCAAATTTTAGCTGCCCGGCCGGGTCATCGTTCAAACGTGGAATTTGCAAAGCAAATCCGGAAACTATACCAGCAGAAAAAAATTGTAAAGAAATATCAGTTTGTTAAAAAGGAAGGGGTTGTATTTGATATTGAAGCAATACATAGAATTCTACCGCATCGATACCCGTTTCTCTTAGTAGATAAAATTATTCATCTGGAAATGGATAAAAAAGTTATCGGTGTAAAATCCGTTACGGTAAACGAACCATACTTCCAGGGCCATTTCCCGGGTCATCCGATAATGCCCGGCGTTTTAATAATTGAAAGTATGGCGCAAACCGGCGGAATATTATTGCTTAATTCCTTTCCGAATCCGGAAGAGAAACTTGTATTGTTTATGCAGATAAATAACGCCAAATTTCGTAAGCCTGTTGTACCTGGTGACGAATTGTATTTGGAAATAGAATTAACAAATAAAAAAAGCAAAGTAGTAGTTATGAGCGGTAAGGCTTTCGTTAACAATAATCTGGTTGCCGAAGCCGATTTTATGGCTGCTATTGTTGATAGAGAACCCGGTAAGGGAGATCAGAAATAAAAATAATGAACAATATTCATTCTACTGCTATTGTTAGCAAAAAGGCAAAACTCGGAAATAACATAACCATATTACCCTATGCCGTTATTGAAAACAATGTGGAAATAGGAGACGACTGTTTAATTGGTCCGCATGCCGTTATATACAACGGCGCCAGAATTGGAAACAGAGTTAAAATTCATCAATCCGCATCAATAGCACATTCACCGCAAGACTTAAAATTCGGCGGTGAAGAAACTTTCTTTTATGTCGGTGATGATACTGTTATACATGAATTTGTAACGCTTCACCGCGGGACAAATGATACGGGATTTTCAAGGATAGGTAGTAACTGTTTACTCATGGCTTATGCTCATGTAGCTCATGATTGTGTTGTCGGAAATAATTGTATATTAGCCAACGGCGTTCAGGTTGCTGGTCATGTTACTATAGAAGATTACGTAATTATAGGAGGATTAACTCCCGTACATCAATTCTGTATTATCGGGCAGCACGCAATGATAGGCGGAGGATTTAGAGCGGTTCAGGATGTACCGCCTTATATACTGGCAGCTAGTGAACCTTTAAAATATTCGGGTTTAAATGTAATCGGGTTAAGAAGAAGAGGCTTTGCAAACGAAGATATTTTTACATTAAAAAAAGTTTACACTTATATTTATAATAGTTCCTTAAACTTAACTCAGGCAAAAGAAAAAATTATAAACGAGTTCGGAGAACATCCGTTGGTAAAAAATGTTCTAGCCTTTTTAGAAAAGAGTAAACGCGGAATAATAGGTAAATGAACTGGCATTTTATAAATACCGGATTCAATACCGGAAAATATAATATGGCTTTTGACTTACATCTGTCCTCAATTTGCAGGCCGGATGAAGCATTTCTCAGATTTTACAGATGGAAACCATATTGTATCTCTTTAGGATTGAACCAGGATTCGGATTCAATAAAAACAGATAAAGCAAAAAAAGACAAAATTGACATTGTAAAAAGACCAACGGGAGGAAGAGCAATACTTCATGCCGAAGAATTAACATATTCCGTTATTATGCCCGTTGAACAAAATTCATCTCCGAAAAATATTTATAAAGAAATTAATACCGCCTTAGCTTTGGGGCTGAAGATTTTCGATAAAAATTTATCTTCGGTTGAGTTGGAAGAATCTCAGCCTAATTTTCGAGAAGTTTATAAAGATAAAGGAAGCGAAGTTTGTTTTGCTGTTTCAGCGAAAAGCGAACTTAAATATAGAGGTAAAAAATTAGCCGGCAGTGCACAGCATAGATTCGGAAATATTATACTGCAGCATGGTTCTATTTTATGCGGCGAGTATCATAAAAAAATTGTTAATTACATGGATATCTCGGATAAAGAACATGATTTGATAATTAAATTGCTTAATCAAACTGCGGATCTATTTTCGATTACCGGTAAAGACATTGATTACAAATCTTTGATAAATTCATTAAGAAAAGGATTTGAATTATATTTTAATATTGATTTTTACGATCCCGGCGAAGAGGATTTTTCTTTTGCTGAAAATGAGTTAAGTTATTAATATTAAAAGCGGAATTAAATTATTACAAATAATAACAATAAATTATGAGCACGGAAAAAGAAATTAAGCGTGTTACAACCAAAACCTTATCCCTTTTAAAAAAGAAAGGGATAAAAATTGCATCGTTGACGGCTTATGATTTTATAACTGCAAAAATTCTTGATGAAGCCGGTATTGATGTCATACTTGTCGGAGATTCTCTGGGAAATGTTTTCCAGGGAAATGATACAACCCTGCCAGTAACTATGGATGAAATGATCTATCATACCAAAGCCGTTTCCAAAGGTGTAAATAGAGCTATGCTTGTGGTGGACATGCCTTTTATGTCTTATCAGTTAAGTATCGATGAGGGTTTTAGAAATGCCGGGAGAATAATGAAAGAAACACCGGCAGGTGCGGTAAAATTGGAAGGCGGATTAAGAGTTGCCGATACCATTAAGAAAATAACCGATTCCGGCATCCCTGTAATGGGGCATATCGGATTAACACCGCAAAGTATTTATCAATTCGGCAGCTATAGGGAAAGAGGTCGTGATAATGACGAAGCCGAAGAAATTTTGCGCGATGCCGAAGCAATTGAACAAGCCGGAGCATTCGCAATAGTAATAGAAAAAATTCCTGCTCAGCTTTCAAAAAAGATATCGGAAAAATTAACTATTCCGACGATTGGAATAGGCGCAGGCGTTTACTGTGACGGTCAGATTTTAGTTACACCCGATATGCTCGGGTTAAATGTAGATTTTCACCCCCGCTTTGTTAGATATTATGCGGAGCTGGCTAACCAAATTTCCGGTGCGGTTAAAAATTATATTGGAGACGTTAAGCAAACGAAATTCCCTTCCGACGAAGAAAGTTATTGACAAAATAGGATTACTATATCCGGTAAAAATTTTTTTATGAAGATACGATTTTTCTTATTTACATTTTTCATAATAATTAATTCTCATTTCGTATACCCACAGATACAATCCGAAAATTATCTTAAAGGTGCAATGATTACCGGTATTGTTGAAGCCGGAAATTCTCTTTGGATTTCAACTTACGGGCAGGGTATTTACATGCTGGATAAAGATACAAACAAGTGGATAAACCTTTCTACCGGCAATAATAAAGGCGAATCGGATTTTTTCTTTTCAATTGCCGCAAGTAAAAGTTATGTATGGGCAGGCGCTGCCGACGGATTATATATTTACAATATAAGAACAAAGCGTTGGAGAAAAAGGAAATTCAGCCTAGGAGGCGAAATGGGAAACTGGATTCGCGCCTTATGCTATGATCCTTCCAAAAGTACTTTATGGATCGGAAGATTTGAAAATCTTACTATGCTTGATGTTAGAAGACAAAGATATACCGACTTTGTTTTAACCCAGGGTAAAGATGCAAAATCGGATGATATAAAATCTATTCGCCTCGATGGAGACAGCCTTGTATGGTTCGGTACGGAATCCGGTGTTTTTAAATATAATAAGAAAAAAAATATTCACGATAAAAATTCATGGCTGTATATTAATAATAAAGACGGGGGCTTCTTAAATGAAGGCAACTCGGTTTCAATTTCCGATATGTTGTTTGACCCTGAAAAAGTTTGGTTCGGCACGGATGAATTTTTAAGCTATAAAAACCCTAACTTTAATGTCGGAGGTGTTTATCTTTACAATAGAGAACATAGTTGGGAAAGAATTTCCATAATAGACGGCTTACCGGCCAACGGTATTTACTGCCTGGAAAGAACCGGAAATAAAATTTGGGCAGGCGTTTATTATTTCGACAAAAAAGAAAAAAAAGATTATGGACGCGGTCTGGTATTAATAGACAGACTTACTAATAAAGTAACCCCGGTAAATTTAAATGACATTAATATCGAATCATCTAAAATCTTATGCCTTTATTTTGACGGAACATATATGTGGATAGGAACAGATAACGGATTGACTAAGGTATTAATCAGCAATCAACTTGCACTATGGCCGGGTAAAAAAACAAAGTCTACTAAAAAGAAATCTTCACGAACGGGAAGTAGATATAAAAGATAATTTCAAATATTCCCTCCTCCAAAAACCTTTTCTAATTTCAATTCCTAAAAGTTTAATAAAGTTTAATATAACCAAAATAAAGAAGTCAACTCAATATTGTTTGTTAAACCATTCATTTGGTTAACTGCCAGCCAATAATTTAATCTAATATTGTTTTATATAATTAAAAGTTGATCATAGAAAATGTTTTTATTATGAAGAAAATAGATTAAAAGAAATCGAATAAAAAATTACCCTAAACAGGGGATTTAAATAGTATTGGTTTAAATTGATCTTATATCAGACAAATTGAACTTATTGTACAAAGATAAATACAAAAAAACTAGCGTACTTATTACATAGAGTTTGATAATAAAGCATCGTTAGAAAGATTGTAAATTATAAGTAATTTCATCATCCGGATTTCTTAGTCCATTCCTATAAAGTTTTTTGCGGGACATTGTAAACAGATCATTACAGGAAATTAATAATTCATTTATCAATAACATTTAGGTGGTTATATGTTTAGGTTAATTACTTTTAAAATATGTATGCTGTTGATTATTTTGTTTTTTTCTGTAGTCAGTGGTCAAGTGATAAATAAAGTTACAACAGCGTTTCCTTTCTCTGAAGATGCAGAAGATACTACAGCTTCTTACGCAAACTGGTCTCGCGATGCTTCACAATGGGAGATAAAAATTGTAGGGGCACATAGTGGCTCTCAAGCCTGGGTTATGCAGCAGGGCTCAGGATGGAATTATATAACCTTATCAAGCGGTATGAATTTATCGAGTACTCCCAATCCTTATATGCAATGCTGGGTAAGAAGATCAGATGGAGGTGCTGGATATATAAAATTAGAAGCTTCCACTGATGCTGGTTCAACTTGGCATGATATTTTGCCACAAGTTTATTTTAGCGGTTCTAATTATCTTCGTGTACAAGGTTCATTATACAATTATAGAGAAAGCAATGTTTTAGTAAGAATAGGTTGTTATGCAAATAACGGCTCATATTATGTTGATGATATTTTAGTTGATAATGCTCCAACCCCTTCTCAAGTTTTTGTTTTGTTAAATCAAACTAACAATGGGATGGAAGTTAAGTGGAGTCAATCAACAGCTTCAGATTTTGGATCCTATAGAATTGTAATGTCTACTGATCAAAACGTTCTTAATAATGATCGTAATAATAGCACGGCAAATAGAGGTTTTTATGTTACAACCGGTATAAGCGGCCATGGGGAATCAAGAGTTTTTGATATTACTAATAAATCAACAGTTGATACTGTTTTAACAGACCTCACATTTGCTAATACACTGTATTATGCAAAGATTTATGAACAAGATACTCAAGGATTTATAAATGAAGGCTCCGCCAGAACAGATCTAGCAACTCAATTTTCAGTTACCACAGAAACAGCACCATTTACGGAGACTTTTGAAGGAACTTTTAAGTGGGCAGCAGATCTACCTTGGGAAGTTACTGAGGCTGATGCCTCTGATGAAGGCCATAGCGCTACGCATGCTTTTGAAGATTCCCCTAATGGTAGTTATCCTCCTAATGCTGATAGGAGATTAGCAGCACAAATAAATTTTGGAAGTATGCAGCACCCAGTATTGAGATTTAATCAAAAATATTCTTTTGAGCTCAATAATGATCAAGGCTATCTAGAATATTCCAAAGATAATTCAAATTGGACAACAATAACTGGCTTTACAGGAAATACCGGAGGATTATGGGAATCAAGGGATTTTGATGCAGGATGGCTGCAAGGTACAAACGGGTATATAAGATTTAGAACCACTTCTAATGGACCAGGTATTCAGCAGGACGGCTGGCATTTAGATGATATACAGGTATATAATAATTCCAGAACTACAGCATTTCCATTTTTTGATGATGTAAGTGATGATACAACTTCCCAAAAGAAATGGATCCCTGGCGCATGGGCAATAAAAATAGCAGGAGATCATTCCGGGGATAGTCAGGTTTGGAATTTACCACAAAACAATGGTGGATGGGTCTATTTAACCCTTGGTGGTCCGATAAATTTATCAAGTCAACCTAATCCATATATACAATGCTGGGTAAGAAGATCAGATGGAGGTGCTGGATATATAAAATTAGAAGCTTCCAATGATGCCGGTTCAACTTGGCATGATGTATTGTCACAAGTTTATTTTAGCGGTTCTAATTATATTCGTGTACAAGGTTCATTATACAATGATAGGGCAAGCAATGTTTTAATAAGAATAGGGTGTTATGCAAATTCCGGCTCATATTATGTCGATGATATTTTGATCGATAATGCCCCAACTCCTAAGTCATTTGTAATGACTAATCCTACAAATAATGGAATGGAACTTAAGTGGGGTAAATCAACAGCTTCAGATTTTGGATTCTATAGAATTGTAATATCTACTGATCAAAACGTTCTTAATAATGATCGTAATAATAGCACGGCAAATAGAGGTTTTTATGTTACAACCGGTATAAGCGGCCATGGGGAATCAAGAGTTTTTGATATTAGTAATGTAGAAACAACAGATACTATTTTAACGGATCTCACTTTTACAAATACGCCGTATTATGGAAAGATTTATGAGCAAGATACACAAGAGTTTATAAATGAAGGTTCAGGAAGAGCAGACAATCAGACTCAATTTAATGTTACACCTGAAGTAGCTCCATTTACAGAAGATTTTGAGGGTTCCTCATTTAAGTGGGCTGCAGATATCCCTTGGGCAGTAACAGAAGCTGATTCTTCAGATACATTGCATTCTCCTACACATGCTTTTGAAGATTCGCCTGATGGCAATTATGCACCAAATTCAGATAGAAGATTAGTAGTTCAAATGAATTTATCAGCAATTACACGGCCTTTACTTACATTCAATCATAAATATGCTTTTGAAGAAAACAGAGATTATGGATATGTTGCGATATCATCTGATAATGCAAACTGGACGGGTATAGCATCGTTTACAGGGAATAGCGGCAATGTGTGGGAGAAAAGAGAATTTGATCTAAGCTCTTTGTCTCAACAGGCGGCGGCGTATTTAAGATTCACTACAGGGTCAAACGGTCCCGGAGTTCAACAGGATGGGTGGCATTTAGATGATATCCAAATTTCGGATAATTATAAACATGCTCAAATTCCATTTATCGATAGTGTTGAAGTAGATAGTGTTTCAAAATCATATTGGACTACCGGCTTATTTGAAATCCAATCTGCAAATGCTCATAGCGGTACTCAAGTTTGGTATATTCCTCAAAACGATGGTGGTTGGAATAATATAACTTTAAAAGGTACAGTAGACTTATCAGATGCGCCTAAACCTTATGTCTCTTTCTGGGTGAAAAGGGATGATGGCAGCGGCGGCTATTACCGTTTGGATGCATCTAGTGACGGAGGGCAAAATTGGTATAGTTTTCCACAGCAGTACTTTAGCGGAGCTGATTATAAACAAGGTTTATATTCCTTAGCTCTAGCTGCTCATGATTTTAGAACGAAGAACGTCCTTATCAGAATAGGTGTTTATTCAAATTCAGGCGCTTATTTTCTAGACGATATAGAATTTGCAGATTCAACTGGATATGTAACGGGCATGCAGAGCAGCAGATTAAATATACCAAAGGATTTTTCCTTAAGCCAGAATTATCCGAATCCGTTTAATCCGTCTACAACAATAAGGTATGCACTTCCGTCTGAAGCTAAGGTAAAGCTGTCTGTTTATAATTTATTAGGTCAATTAGTAACGGCATTGGTAAATAATACGGAACAAATAGGCTATCATGAAGTTACATTTAATGCTGCAAATTTAGCATCAGGTATATACTTCTATACGATAGATGTTAAATCAACTGATGGAAAGCAAAATTTCCGGTCTACAAAAAAATTAATTTTAATGAAATAGATTTATATCTAAAAACTTAAAGAAAGGGAGCTGATAATTGGCTCCCTTTTTATTTTATTCCCCTCAATTATCTAACTTTTACTCAAAAGATTTTATCATTATCTTTACTCTTATTCTTTTAAACTAATGGATTATTAAATAATGGTAAATCTTTCTGCTAAAAGGCTTAATAACTTAAAATCTAAATTTAAAGGATTAAAAATAGCTGTTGTCGGAGATATGATGCTCGACTGTTATTTCTGGGGTGATGTAAAAAGAATATCACCTGAAGCACCTGTCCCTGTTGTTGAAGTTGAAAATGAATTTTATAGATTCGGCGGCGCTGCCAATGTTGCTTTGAATATTTTGAAACTCGGCGGTATACCAAATCCTGTCGGCGTTATAGGGTATGATAATTACGGGACAATTTTTTCTTCACTTATTAATGAGAGCGGGATTCCCGATGACGGAATTATCGTTGATGAATCAAGACCGACAACGGCAAAAACAAGGGTGATTGCCGACAGCCAGCATGTTGTCAGGATTGATAAAGAAAGTAAACAATATCTTAACAGAGATACCCAGAATAAAATTTTTAATTATATTAAAAATCATATTAACGAGTTTGACGGAATTATCTTACAGGACTATAATAAGGGAGTTCTTACTCCTTCTTTAATTGAGAAAATAATTGCACTTGCAAATAAGAATAAAATCTTAGTAACCGTCGATCCCAAGTTTAACAATTTCTTTAATTATAAAAATGTAACGGTTTTTAAACCCAATCGTAAGGAAGCGGAAGATGTTCTCGGTATAAAAATTAAAAATGATGAAGACATTTCCGAGGTAGGGAATAGACTGCTTGAAAAATTAAACGCAAAAAATATTTTACTTACCTTGGGTGAAGCCGGAATTGCGGTTTTTGAAAAAGGTAAAGCTGAAAAGAGGATGCCGACTAAAGCACGCAAAGTTGCGGATGTTTCCGGTGCAGGCGATACGGTTATTTCCACTTTAACCATGGCAATTGCTACGGGTGCGAATATTTTTGAAGCATCTTATCTTGCTAATTATGCAGGCGGGTTGGTTTGTGAAGAAGTGGGTATAGTCCCGATTGAACTTGATAAGTTATTCGATACTGTTTTGGAAGAAAGCAAATGAACGAATTAAAATCTCTGGAAGAAATAAAGGCAATTCGTAGAAAATTAAAAACAGAAAATTTAAAAGTTGTTTTCACAAACGGCTGCTTCGATTTAATTCACGCAGGGCATGTTGATTATCTTTCAAAAGCAAAAGCTCTTGGAGATGTATTAATCGTCGGATTAAACAGCGATGATTCGGTAAGAAGAATAAAAGGTGATAAACGTCCTATATTATTTCAAGAGGAAAGAACATTTATTTTATCGAATTTAAAACCTGTTGATTATGTTACTGTATTTGAAGAGGATACTCCTGAAAGATTAATCCGGGAACTTATTCCCGATATTTTGGTAAAGGGAGGTGACTGGCCGGTTGAAAAAATTGTCGGAAGAGATATTGTTGAAGCTAACGGCGGAGAAGTGAAAACAATTGAATTCGTAAATGATCAATCGACTTCCAAGATAATTAAATCTATTTTAGATAAATATAAAAGCTGACTTAGTAAAATAAATTTAAAACAACAAAGCATTATAGCGTAGATTGACAGTTACTGTAGTCAATTTTTAAGGTGAATTAATTATTATCCATTTCGTCTCTTGAAAAAGAAAAAAGAAAAAATATTAAAGAAACGGACCCTGTTTCATAGAATCGTAAATGTATTTTTATACACAGGGATTATTATACTCGTTTTATTTTTAATTGCTTTCGGATTTAGTCAAACTTCTACATTCCGGAATTACCTGCGGCAAAATATTGTAAATCTGGCAAATGATAATTTAAATGGACATGTAAACATTGATGAAATAGACGGTACAATCTTTACTTCGCTTATTCTTAGAAATACGGAAGTTAATATGGGTGCCGATACTTTGCTTAATGCAGGGCTTATTGAAGTTAAAACCAGTCCTTTGCAAATATTTTTAAGAAAAATTTACATAAGAAAAGTTTTAATTTCAGATGCAAAAATAGCTTTCTTAGCCGATAAGCAAGGGAAGCTTAATATTTCTAAATTATTTCCTCCTTCTTCAAAAGATTCAACTCATTCGCAGTTTAATTTTAAAATTGAAGCACCGGATGTTGCTTTGAAGAATATAGATTTTAAACTTCAAGACCATAACCATGCAGCCAGCAATCAAGTATATGATAATTTTAATTTACATGATTTGAGAATTAGTAATTTAAATCTTTCTTTAAGCGCCTCCGCTGATATAAAAAATAATCAGTATGATCTGAATATTAAAAATTTTTCATTTTCACCGAACATAAGGAATTTTGATCTAAAAAAATTATCCGGCGAATTTTATGCCGATTCAAACGAAGTTGCAGTTAAAGATTTATCATTAATTACCGATACTACAAACTTATCATTGAGTGCCAATTTAAAAGAATTTAATTTGTTCGACAGCACGGCTTTTTCTAAAATTGATAGAGCAAAACTTTCCGTTAATTTAAAGGCAAGAAAATTTAATTTTAACGATTTATCTTCTTTTGTACCCGCAACAAAAATACTGCAGGGGACTGTTTATATTAACCTGGAAGCTGCAGGAGGAATTAGAGATCTTAATATTAATCGTCTTGATCTGAATTACCTTAATACATCTCTAAAATCAAAAGCAAAAATAAGGAATTTGCTTAATCCGGATAAAATGTTTATTTCAGCTTCCTTTTTTAATTCTCAAGTTAACCAACCCGATATTTCTCAGTTGCTTCCTTCAATCGGCATCCCCCAATTCAAAAATTTAAGCATAATTGGTTTTGATACTCTGAATTTTCAGGGCAATCCGCTGGACTTTGAAACATCTGTATATATGAAGATCGGCAAAGGTACGGTGGATATAAATGCAGCACTGAATTTTAAAAATTCTCCTCCTGTTTATAATATTAAATTAGTAACCGGCAACTTAAATCTTATACCGGTTACAGGGTTATCAACAAACTTAACATCAAGATGCAGTATAAGTGGAAGCGGCTTTTCACCGCAGAAAATGAATTCGAAAATAAATTTTATTGCTGACGGTTCGGTTATCGGAGGCAATAGGCTTGATTCGCTTAAATTTTTTGCAAATGCTGCGGATAAAAATATAAATTTCAATTTGATATCTTCTTCCGATACTACAGGGGCGGATCTAAAAGGTTCATTAAATTTTTCCGATAAAGATAAGCCTACATATGAATTAAAAGGGAACATAAGAAATCTTAACCTGGCGCAGTTAACTAAAGACTCTTCTTTAAAAAGTAATTTAAATTTTAATTTCGATGGAAGCGGCAATAACTTTAACCTTGAGAAAACAAGCTTGTTTTTAACAATGGGGTTGGAAAAGTCCTTAATTAAAGGTGTTAATATAAATAATGCCAGGGCTATTTTTGATATTAGAAGCAATGATAACGGTGAAAGAGTAATTAATATAATTTCAGATCTTGCGGATATAACTATAATCGGTAATTATTCAATTAAAAATTCCATCAATCTGCTTAGTGATGAAGCGGGTTTATTAACAAAAGCTTTTAAAACAAAAATTTACGGCATTATGAATCATGATTCTGTTTTTAACAGGCAGATTACAACAGGTATTGCCGTACAACAAAAACCTGATATAGATATTGTTGATTCTACTACATCATTCAAGTATACTATCGAGTTTAAGAATTTTGATCTGCTTTCTCTTTTATTAGGCAGCAATAAGCTTAGTCTGGATGGAGATATGAGCGGCGAAGTTAAAGCCGATACACAGGGTGTTTCCATGTCGGTAAATACAAACTTAAATTATTTACAGTACCTGGATAAAAATAATGTCTTCTTTCTTTCCAATTTCAATCTTGGATTGAACCTTTCGAACCGTTATAATGCTCAATCGCTAGCTGATATAACAAGTAGTGTTAAATTGAGTTCGGATAGGCTTTTTGTCGGTAACGATTTTCATAATATTTCTTTTAATTTGAATTTAGCTAAGGATACTGCCGCTTTGAATTTTTCAGGTAAATTAAAAGATAATATTGCAGCAAATCTGAACGGGCTTATAGATATTACGGATGATATAGTTAAATTAAATCTGGATACGCTCGATTTTAAGTATAACCATTTTGCACTTATCAATAACGGTAATATTAAGATTAATTATTCACGAGATAAAATTTCAGTCGATCGTTTTAATCTTGTCCGAAATAACGGGGATATTAATATCGGCGGATTTTTGGCAAGAAACGGGAAACAGGATTTAAAAATTACGATAAAAAATATTGACGGTAAAGATTTATCAACCTCACTATTAAATATGAAACCGGAAAATAGCCTTGGTGCAAACATTCATCTTGAAGCTGATATTACCGGTAATTATGGTGATCCGGTAATGAATGTTAATTTCGGAGCCGACAGCGTTCAATATAGAGATAAAGTTTTTGGAGAGCTGGTAAGCAATATCAATTATAGTAATCAAAACTTATCTATAGATGCAAGGTTTCTGGATTCACTATTATATAAAAATTTACCTGCACTTCAAATTTCTGGAAATGTTCCGATTAATCTCGCTTTTTCCGGGGTTAAAGAAAGGTTTAAAAAATCCCAACCAATAAATTTACATGTTGATGCAAAAGATTTTGATTTAGGCACATTGGGCAATATAATTCCGAAAATAAACCATTTAACGGGGAGGCTTGTAGCTAATTTAAGCTTAACCGGTACACCTTCTTCTTTAAATCCCGAAGGTGAAATTGAAGTAAAGGAAATGGGATTCAAGGTTGATGCAAATAATTTAAAATATACCAGTGGTCTTAAGTTAAAGATTGCAAATCATAAAGTAACTATCGATAGCTTAGTATTGGCTAATGCTGCCGGTACTAAAGGCGGCGGGGTTATAACCGGAGGCGGAACTTTAAATTTAAATAATTTTGAAATTGCATCAATGAATGCCTATGTAGCAGGTGATTTAAAAGTATTAGGTGAAGATTCAAAAGCCGTCAGTCCCAGCATATATGGTGACCTGGTAGTACAAACAGACAATGAAATTACATTTAGCATGGACTCGAATGGTTCTTTCGTTAATGTTCCAATTATAGTTACTGAAGCAAAACTAACCTTCCCCCCGACACAGTCGGTATATCAGGGTTCAGGCAATAATATTTATTATCGGTTTGTTTCAGATTCATCAAAGAAAAATAAAAATGAAATAGAGTTTGAAAACCTAATTGATCTGGCTAATAAAATGAATTCTGAAAAATCGGAAGAGTTGAAAGAACAAAACGGCACACTTGGGTATAGCGTTAATATTAAAGTTCAAAATGAAGCATCCATAAAATTTGTGCTTTCCAGAGAATTTGATCAGAATTTAACTGCTATTATTCAAGGCAACCTGCAGTATGATAATGTTGGTGGAAAATCGAATGCTCAAGGACAGTTAACCTTGCTCAGCGGTTCGACTTTAAAGTTTTTCAAAACATTTGAAGCAACCGGTTCTATCAGGTTTGAAAGTCAATTAAATAATCCTAATCTAAATATAGTTGCCACATACACAAGTTATTATACACCGCCTGACCAGGAAAATAAAGAAGAGCCGGTAGAAGTTTCAATTAAACTAAACGGTCCATTAAAAGATCTTTCTAAGAATCTTACGCAAAATAAAGGTAATATTAACGTTTATGTCGGAGCGGAAGATATAGCAAATAATAGGCCAGATCCTACGAAAGATGTCACAAATGCAATCCTTTTTATATTAACCGGCAGCTTTAATTTAACAGCTCAGCAATCTCAATCGGGTGGTTCATCCGGTGCGCTAAGTGGTCTAACATCCAATGCAACTACTTCTTTCGCCGGGTCGTTGATCAGCGGAGTTTTAAACAGTGCTTCAGGCGGTGTAATCGGAGGCGTCGAACTTAGAAATGTAGGTTCAATCACGAAATTCAATCTGGTTGGAAAAGTAAATAAATTTCGTTATTCAATCGGCGGCTCAACAACGGTATTCCAGGACTTCAGCCAGGCTAATGTAAAGATAGAATATCCGATAATTCAAAATCTGCTTATACGTATTGAAAGAAAAGATGCAATTACTCAAACTAATCTATCGAACCAGATGATAAATGAGTTAGGCCTTAAATATAGGTTTGAATTTTAATGAAAAAGAAAATTATTTCCTTCTTCAAAAGAAATCCGGGCAGGGAGTTTAAAAGCAAAGAAATTGCCAAAAAACTTAATATAAACTCCGATCACGAATATAGTTCTCTTAAGTCTCTCCTTTTTGATCTCTATGAAGAGAATTTCCTAATAAAAAAGGGCAAGAAATACAGTCTTAACCAACTACCGGCCTCAAACAAGGTTGCCGGTGAATTACAAATTATAAACGGCAGTTACGGCTTTGTAGTATTAAAGAACTCCAAGATGAATGATATTTTTATTGCCGCCAGAAATTTAGGAAATGCCTTTAACGGTGATAAAGTAGAAGCAGTTGTATTTGCAAATAAAAAGGGGAAAAATTATGAAGGACAGGTTGTAAAAGTTATTGAAAGACATAATAACGAAATTGTCGGTACGTTAAAAAAATCAAATTCATTTTATTTTGTTGAACCAGATGATAATGCTATTCATAAAGATATTTATATAGATAAATCGGGCTTAGCTGGTGCCAAAGAAGGTGACAAAGTAATAATAGGGCACATATCGTGGAATAGTTCAATGCTTAACCCGGAAGGTAAAATAATTGAAGTAATAGGTAAAGCAGGAACGTTCGATACTGAAATTACTTCAATTGCGAGGGAGTTTAATATTATATATAAGTTTCCGCCGAAAGTTATTCATGAAGCTAATCAAATTGAACTTAAAATTACTCCGGAAGAGGTTAAAACCAGGAAAGATTATAGAAGCAAAGTTGTATTTACAATTGATCCGGAAGATGCAAAGGATTTTGACGATGCACTTTCAATTGAAGAATTAGATAATAAAAATTATTCGGTTGGAATACATATTGCCGATGTAAGTCATTATGTAAAATATGAATCACCAATTGACAAGCAGGCATTAAAAAGAGGAAATAGTGTATACCTTGTCGGTAAAGTTATTCCCATGCTTCCGGAAAAATTATCAACAGACATTTGCTCCCTTGTTCCTTTTGAGGACAGGCTGACGTATTCCGTAATTGTGGAAATTTCCAAGCGGGGTAAAATAATTAATTATGAGATTGCAAAATCAATTATAAACAGCAAAAGACGATTTAATTACGACGAGGTACAGCAAATTATTGAAAAGGGAGAAGGTGAATTTAAAGATGATATTCTCGCTTTAAACAAGCTAGCTCAAACACTTCGAAGAAAAAGGTTAAAAGAAGGCAGCATAGAATTTTTTACACCTGAGGTTAAATTTGAACTTGACGAAAATGGAAATCCGACGCGCATTTATAAAAAAGAAACAAAAGAGAGTAATATGCTTGTTGAGGAGTTTATGCTCCTTGCCAATAAAATAACAGCTAAGCATATTGCATCACCAAATAAACGAAAGGTAAAGCCGTTTATTTACCGGGTTCATGATCTCCCGGATAACGAAAAAATTAATGAGTTTGCAAAGTTTGTAAAGTCGTTAGGTTATTCTTTCGATACTCGTGCTTCATCCAAATCAAATCAATTCCAGTTATTAATTCAAAATGTAAAAGGCAGCCAAGAAGAAGCGTTAATTAATGAACTTGCAATTAGATCTATGGCAAAAGCCGTTTATTCAGTTCACAATATAGGGCACTACGGACTCGGTTTTAAGTATTATACTCATTTTACTTCTCCTATTCGCCGCTATTCGGACTTGATAGTACATAGACTGCTTTATAAATATCTTAATTCAGGAGAAAAAATTAATTATTCTTTAAGCGAGCTGGATGAAATAAGCAGCCATATTTCCAATTGCGAAAGAAATGCCATTGATGCGGAAAGACTGTCTGTTAAATTAAAGCAGATTGAATATTTAAGCGGGCATTTGGGAGAGGAATTTAGTGCGATAATTTCTGGGCTTACTCATTTTGGAATTTTTGTTAAAATTATTGATATTTTGGCAGAAGGATTAATAAGGCTGCGAGATTTGGAGGGAGATTTTTATGTTTATGATGAAAAAAAATATGCGTTAATTGGAAGAGCAACAAAGAAGCAATTCCGTTTAGGTGATCATGTTCGTGTAAAACTTGTCCGTGTGGATTTAGAAAAAACGGAATTAGATTTTATAATAATGGAATAATTTAAGGTTTATTATGAAGAAGTATATACTAAACTTTGCATTACTTCTATTTTTTCTCCCGGTAAATATTTTTGCACAATTTGGACAGAATAAAGTTCAGTATAAAAATTTTACCTGGTATTATATTCAGACGGATCATTTTGATATATATTTCTCCAAAGAAGGCTCACAGCTGGCGGAATTTACGGCTAAGGTTGCCGAAGATGCTTTAAAATCAATTGAAAATAGTTTTAACTATAAGGTAAACAATAGGATTACAATAATAGTCTATAATTCCACCAACGACTTTCAAGAAACAAATATAACCGATCAATATTTAAGCGAAGGCATCGAAGGTTTTACCGAGATGTTTAAGAATAGAGTTGTCGTTCAGTTTATGGGCTCTTACCCGGAATTTCGTCATTTAATTCATCATGAACTGACACACGCTGTGATGAATGATTTTTACTACGGTGGTTCCCTGCAAAATATTATATCCAATAATATTTCATTAAACCTTCCTCAATGGTTTAACGAAGGCATGGCGGAATATCAATCATTGGGTTGGGATATAAATACGGATATGTTCATTAGAGACGCAATTATAAATGATTACCTTCCGGATATGCAACAGCTTAGCGGATATGTCGCATACAGAGGCGGCGAGTCGGTATTTCATTACATAGCGGCTAAGTACGGTAAAGAAAAAATCGGCGAACTTGTAAACAAAATTAAAGGTTCGGGTAGTCTTGAAGAAGGCTTTAAAGAAACTCTCGGATTGACACTAAAAGAATTTAATGAAAGATGGAAAAAACATCTTAAAAAAGTTTACTGGCCGGATATTTCAATTAGAAAAGATCCCGATGAATTTTCTAAACGGCTTACGGATCCGGAAGAAGGGGGCGGCTTTTACAATACGAGCCCTGCAATTTCTCCGCAAGGCGATAAACTTGCGTTTATTTCCAATAGAAATTATTACTTTGATGTTTTTATAATGAGTACAATAGATGGAAAGATTATTAAACGCTTGGTTAAAGGAAACAGAAGCGCGGATTTTGAACAGCTTAATGTAGTAACACCGGGATTAAGCTGGTCCCCCGATGGAAATAAAATTGCCCTTTCTGCAAAAAGCGACGGAAGTGACATTGTATATATTATTGATGTTAATTCGGAGGATAAGGAAACGCTTCCGATTAAACTTGACGGAATTAAAAGTCTTTCATGGTCTCCTGATGGTAAATATTTGGCATTCATAGGTCATACGCCTGCGCAGTCGGATGTATATATATATAATTTCAAAAATAAAAATTTAGTTAACTTAACTAACGATGTATTCACCGATAATGATCCTTCGTGGTCACCTGACAGCAAAACAATTTTCTTCTCATCGGATAGAGGGCATTATCTTACTGCTGCATCCGTACCGGATACATTTAAAGTATATAATTATTTGCATCCGCATACGGATATTTATTCAATAAATATTTCTTCAAAAAAAATTACACAACTTACGGATATGCCCAACAGTAATGAAATAGCGCCGGTTGTTGGCCCGCAAGATAAAGAAATGTTGTTTATATCCGACGTAAATGGGATTAATAATATTTATAAAAAAAGAATTCAGCTTAATTCGGACGATACGGTTAAAAATGTTGCTGCTCTTCCGGTGTACCCGGTTACCAATTCATTAAACGGTCTCTATCAATTAACTATTTCTAAAGACGGGAAAAAATTAGTTTTCTCAAGTCTTTATAAAGGATCGTATAATTTATTCTTAATGAATAATCCTTTAAAAATTAAACTGGATACAAATAAGCTTGTGCCTACTGTTTATATAACAAGCTTAGATAAAAAAGAAACTATGGTTAGAGAAATTTCAAATCATATTATTCATGAAGTAGATTCCGCCCAGGTAAAACCCGTTAATGTTACTGAAAAAAATTCCGAAACCACAAATTTATACGGCGATTCTGTTCAAATAGATTTTAATAATTATGTATTCGGGGATACCAATGAAACAAAAGGACTTACTAAAAGCGATTCAATTAATGCTAAATTTAAACTGACGGACAACCTGGATAAGCATGGAGATTATAAAGTAAACCGGTATAAAATAAATTTCTCGCCGGATATTGTATATGCAAACGCAGGATACAGTACTCTATACGGATTACTGGGAACTACAGTTTTATCATTTAGCGATGTGCTGGGAAATTACCGTATAATAGGACAGACAAGCCTGCAGATAGATTTGAAAAACAGTGATTACGGCCTTGCTTATTTTTCTCTTAAGAAAAGGCTTAATTACGGTTTAGAAGCTTTTCATATGGCAAGATTTGTTTACCTCGATAGGTCTGGATTAGCAAATTTGTTTAGGTTTAGAAACTACGGAGCGGTTATTTCTTTAAGTTATCCTATAAATAGATATTACCGTTTTGACGGAGGATTAAGCTGGCTTAATGTATCAATGGAAAATTTGGATAATCCTGATGAGCCTTATAAAAAGGATACTTATATTGTACCGTCTTTAAGCTTTGTACACGATAATTCTATTTGGGGCTATACTGCTCCGATTGACGGAACCCGCTACCGTTTTGATGTTTTGGGAAGTCCCGGCGCTTTTGCCGGAAATCTGAATTTTTATTCCATACTCGGTGATTATCGTACTTACTTTAGGTTTTGGTATGACTATTCATTTGCATTTAGATTTTCAGGAGGATATTCCGGCGGGCATAATCCTCAAAGGTTTTTCCTAGGTGGGGTAAGTAATTGGATTAATAGAGAATTTGCAACCACTTCTATTCCACTTAATTCTCCGTCGGATTTTGCTTTCCTTACAGCGGCGCTTCCGCTGCGCGGGTTCGACTATGCACAGGAAATTGGTACCAGGTACGGATTAATGAATATGGAATTAAGATTCCCGCTTATTAGGTATCTGCTTTCAGGCGCTTTACCGATTTTATTTAGAAATATAATAGGTGTTGCCTTTGTGGACGCTGGAACCGCATGGAATTATAATAAACAATTGCAGTTATTTAGTAGAAATGAAAACGGCCGTTTGGTTACTAAAGATCTTTTAAGCGGTACCGGAGTCGGGGCGAGAATATTTCTTTTTTATTTCCTTGTAAAATTTGATGTTGCCTGGGCTTATAATTTTAATACTTTTTCACGTCCGAAGTTTTACATTTCATTAGGTGCTGATTTTTAAGATAATAAGTGAGAAATTAAATTATATGAATTTACCCCGTATAATTTAGTTGTACATTTATTCCATTTTCTTCTTGGTGTTATTTGGAAGAAGCAGCCGGTTTGCTTTTTACGGATGACTTAACTGAAGAAGAATTGTTCGACTTTTTTTTGTAATCGGTTTCGTAAAATCCAGTTCCTTTAAAGATTGGACCTAACCCCGGGCCGATCAGCCTTTTTACATGTCCTTTACAATTCGGACACACTTTAACAGGCTCGGCACTCATAGACTGGAACAGTTCAAACGTGTGTCCGCAGTCTGTGCACTTATATTCATATGTAGGCATCTTCTATAACCTCAAAAAATTTCGTGAGAAACTTAATGAAAAATTCCTAAAAATTCTATAAATTAACC
>CAZHBJ010000019.1:0-34324 GCA_964530445.1 uncultured Ignavibacteriaceae bacterium | reverse complement strand
AACAAAATGGCTGCATACAGGGGATCTTTTTAAACAAGATGAAAAAGGCTACCTGTACATTATCGATCGGGTCAAGGATATATACAAAAATATTAAAGGGCAGACCATTGCACCTGCTTACGTTGAAAGGAAATTTGATGATATTCCCGGGCTTAAGAAAGTTTTCCTTGCTGGTGATATGAAGCCTTACAATACGTTGTTAATTGTTCCTGATTATGATGATGATTTTATTAAGGAAGCCTTAGCTCAAAATAAATTAATCGATTATTTCAGTTCAATAATATCCAACGTTAATTCGGGCTTAATACCGTATGAGAGAATAATAAAATTTTCCTTGCTTCGAAGAAATTTTTCAGAAAAAAACGGAGAGCTGACTGCTAAAGCAACATTTAAAAGAAAAATAATAGAACGAAATTTCAAAAAGGAAATCGACAGTCTTTATAATAAATCGCATCTGGAATTCAGAACAAAAAATATAAAGGTTAATATTCCCTTATGGATTTTGAAAGATTTGGGATTAACAAAAGAAGACTTTGAATTTAGAAACAGCGGAATTTATGATAAACACCGGAAAATATTTTTAACGATTAAAAAGAAAGCTAATTCAAACAGACTACAAATAGGCGACTTTGAATATGTTGTTAAAACGGACCGTTTTGATCTTGGCGTTTTTATTCTTCAACCAATACTCTGGGCGGGAAATTTCAGCTTGATTAATTTTGCAAAGTGCAAAGATAATTGGAATGTTGATTTTCCCGGTATTTCATCCCAAATATATGTTAATATAGAAAAGAATCATCCTAAAATAGCAGTTGAAAATCTTTCGAATTTAGAACATCTGGGTTTAAAATTAAAAAAATTAAATATCGCTATTGTTCGGGCTCTCTTTGGCAGCGGAAAAGAAGTGATCGATGCATTAAATTCATTGGAAGAGTTGCTGAAATATTCCGAGCACAGGATCGACAATCTCATAAGCAGGCGCCTTGAAGTTTTAGCAGTTCACCCAAGATTTTCGGTCAGGAGTCTTGCATACAAAATCTTACTATTTAATCAGCCGCTGGTGGATTTCGACAGGTATCTCCCTTCTTTCATTAACAGTGGTCTACCTTTCTTAAATAGAAAAACAATTGAAGAAATAAGCTACAGTAAAATAGAGGGCTTTCGTCTTCACTCGCTAAGCACACGAATGGAAGCATACAGAAAAGGATTAAGCTGGCCGGTTTCAGAAACAGCACTTACCCAATTTAAAAGAATTCTTGATATGCTTGTTAAATTTGTTAAGAATAATCCGGCTGCTTATCCGCTTGTTAGAGCCGAACTAATTAACTGGATTCTTCATAAGCAGGATATCAGGCTTTCTAGATACGCAAAGCGTCTTTTTAAAAACCTTTCCGGCTGGTATGAATTAAAAATAAAGCTTACTCCGTATGAAAAACAAAGGAAGAATTGGATAAAAAAAATTATATACCAGGATATAATATCAAATAAAGAAAAAGAAAGAATCGAAAAAATACTTATAACTTCAACATTCTTAAAAGAAACATTTAAGTTGATCTTTGAACATGATAATTTTGATTTGAAAAACATACCTGACCAAGGTATTTATATTTCAAGTATAAGCTCTTCAAATAAACGATATTTATACAGAGTTAGTATAAATACAAAAAAATATAAACACTACGATTTTGTTATGTTCATTAAGCCGGATATAACTCGCCAAAAGGTGTTGGAAACTATTTATTTAACAATTAAGATAGCGCAACAATCAGGGAAACCTTCAATCTTACCAAGACTCGGCAATTTCAGATCTAATTTGGGAGTGGTCTCATTCAATTTTGTGAATGATCTTACCATTTGGGAAAAAATAAGGCAATTAACTTCCACGCGATCTATAATTAAGAGAAAAGATTTTGAAACTGAATGGGAAGTCTTATTTATTAGAGGCATGGCTTCTTTCTTTACCGTATTAAAACGAAGCGAATATACCGTAACACCCGGTAATATTTCTCCGACAAACGTAGTTGTGCCTGAACCGTATTTTAAGGAGGGAACAAAAGTATTATCTATTTCAGGCTGGCGGGTTTATCAAAAGCCCGAAGATTTATTTTTACCCGTGTTAAATAATTTTTATTTACAAACATTTAATCATTACCCGTGGAGTAAAGAATATTTAAAAATCGAGTGGGTGTTTGATGCGTGCATCGAAGCGTTAGGATTTGAAGAAGGTATTGCTTTCCTATTAATGTTTAAGAAAAATATTTTAAACAAAGATTTTAAAATTGTTAATTTAGATTTACAGTCTATTCTAAATGATTACATCGATAGAGCTAAGAATGAACCTTACAAAAATTCTTATATTAAAATTGCTATTAAAAATTATGAGGATTGGCTGACAGACAATCCCAGTTCCACAAAGAGGGCAAAAGCGGATTTCGTTCAAAATCTTTATTCATTATACAGGATGGAAAATTACCCGGAAATTGTACGTTATATTTTTTACAGCAGCACATATTTTTCCGGCATATCCGATCAAATTTCAAACCTATTTAAAAAACTAATTAATACACTTTTTAAGCACCCGGAACTTTCTGCAATAAAAAGAATTGAGCTCCTTGAACTACAGGAATTGTTAAATGATAAAACAGATAAAGCCGTTTTAAATAAACTAATATTCCCAAAGCTTACGAAAGAATTAAAAATAGAAATTGCACCCGGCAGCGAAAACATTGAAGAAGATTTAATACTTAAAACAGAGATTAAAGATTCGCTGGGTTTATCGTATATTATTAGAAAGCCGTTGTCGCCTTCGGAAATCGGCAGTCTGCACAAGCTGTTTATTCTTGATAATTATCCTTTAAAGATAGATAACGATTTAAAATACTTAATCATAACAGATCAGGAAGACGAGGAAAACACAATTGGGGGAATTTGTTACAGGCTTCTTTACTTAAAGATTGCACATATCGAGGGAATTGAAATTGCCAAATCTTACAGGGGTAGAGGCTTAGCAGGCAAGTTGATGAATGATTTAAGCGAACGTTTATTTGAAGAAGGAATAAGGACAATTACTACCCATTATTATTTAAAATCTTTTTTTGAAAAATACAATTTTAAGATGGACAGCAGGTACGGCGGACTTGTGAAATTTTTGAAATATTGAAAAGAATTTTATACTTAATTAAAAACATAAAAAAGGCGGACAAAAAGTCCGCCCTCATCATTTATTATCATCGGGTCAATACTTACACATCGTAATACAAAGAAAATTCATACGGGTGAGGCTGTAAGGCCATCTGCTTAATTTCCTTTTCCGTTTTATAGTTTATCCATGTTTCTATTACATCGGAAGTAAATACATCTCCCTTAAGCAAGTATTCATGATCTTCCGAAAGCGCCTTCAATGCTTCATTTAAACTTCCTGGAGTTGTTGGAACATCTTTCAATTCTTCGGGAGACAAATCATAAATATCTTTATCCAGAGGATCACCGGGATCGATTCTATTGATAACTCCATCCAGCCCGGCCATTAACATTGCCGAAAATGCTAGGTAAGGATTACTAGAAGGATCGGGGCATCTAAATTCCAGCCGCTTTGCTTTAGGACTCGGAGAGTACATAGGAATTCTAATAGATGCACTTCTGTTACGCTGAGAATATGCCAGGTTTACAGGCGCTTCAAATCCCGGAACTAATCTTTTATAAGAATTTGTCGTCGGATTTGTAAAAGCAAGCAAAGAAGGAGCGTGCTTTAATAAACCTCCTACAAAATATAAAGCCATTTCACTTAATCCCGCATAACCGGAACCTGCAAAAAGAGGTTTTCCTTTTTTCCATAAGCTTGTATGAACATGCATGCCGCTTCCGTTATCGCCTAAAACAGGTTTCGGCATATAAGTAACGCTCTTGTTATTTTTCTTTGCAGTATTTTTAACAATATATTTAAATAACAATAGTTGGTCTGCTGCTTTAACAAGAGGCTGAAAACGCAAATCAATTTCGCATTGCCCGCCGCTTGCTACTTCGTGATGCTGTGCTTCAACGTCAATTCCGCTGTTTATTAAATTGACAACCATTTCATTACGCAGGTTCATCAAAGCATCGGTCGGCGGTACGGGAAAATAACCTTCTTTATACCTCGGCTTATAACCTAAGTTTGGTCCTTCATCTTTGCCGCTGTTCCATCTTCCTTCTACCGAATCCACAAAATAAAAACAGCCGTTTGGTTTCGAATCAAAACGCACATCATCGAAAACAAAAAATTCGGCTTCAGGCCCGAAATAAACCGTATCGGCTATCCCGGTAGATGCCAAATACGAAGCAGCTTTTTGTGCTATATTTCTCGGACATCTTGTATATTTTTCTTTTGTTGCCGGCTCATATACATCGCATATCAAGCTTATAGTCGGAACATCAACAAAAGGATCGAGGAACATTGTAGAAGGATCTGGAATGATCAACATGTCGCTTTCGTTAATTGCTTTCCAGCCGCGGATAGAGGAACCGTCGAAACCAAATCCGTCTTCAAACGATCCTTCGTCAACCTGAGAAACCGGAACAGTAAAATGCTGCCATTGACCGGGAAAATCCATAAACTTTAAGTCTACAAATTTTATCCCGTTTGATTGAATATATTTTAAGACTTTCTCTACGGGGGTATTTACCTTTGCCATATATTTTCCTTATTATTTATTTAGAGATGTTAATTAAATTTCTATTTCCGTCGTTTCCTTAATAGTAGATAGTACAAATGTTGTTTTAGTAGAAAGAACACCCGGCCACGATTGGATTTCATTTAAAAGTTTTTCCAGCGATTCTGTATTTTTAACAATAGCTTTTAAAAGATGAGAGCCTTCACCTAAAACAGAATGACATTCTATAATTTGTGTTACTTTTTCAACTTTTGTTGTAAAAATTTTATAGTGTTTTGAGGAATCCATTGTAACAAGAATATACGCCATAATATCATACCCGAAAGCTTTTCTATTTACTCTGGCGAAATATCCTTCGATTATTCCTCTCTCCTCTAGTTTATGAAGCCGTTCACTGACCGAGGGAATTGATAAGCCGATTGATTCGGCAATTACATTTCTTTTTGTTCTTCCGTTTTTCTGAAGAGCATTAAGAATTTTAATATCTAAGTCGTCCAGCATTAGTTGCCTTATTTTTTTAGGATTTAGTAATTTATTGGCTTGAAATATAAGGTATTCCGCTATTGGAAGCAATAACCAACGGACAAGAAATAAAAAGATTTAAGGGGATAATTAAGATACAGAATCTGCTTTAATGGAGCATTCACATAATCAAAAATAATAAGAACGTATAACTTTCTACCTGTTGTGTAAATCAAAAATTTATTTAAAAATCAGCAAAATAAACAAACATTTTTTCAGTCTGAGGAGTCGAAGACTGATATTCGCCGTTCGACTTCGCTTATAATGACAATTTATTACGTTTCCGGAAATAATTTTATATCGATAATTTCCTTTTGCATATATTATTAGCTAATGCACACAACGGGTAATTTTCTATCTTTCTCTATTTAATAAGAACCATGCCTTTACTTTCCGTGGCTTTTTCCGTTGTTAATATAAAATAATAAACTCCGCTGCTCAATGAATGATATTTGGAAGTGTTAAATATCACATCATGCAAGCCTGCGGTCATCTCCTCATTAATCAAAATGGTAACCTGTCTTCCCAAAGGATCTACAACTCTTAAAAAAACTTTTGTCCTTTTATTAAGCTGAAATCTAATTGTAGTTGAAGGATTAAACGGATTTGGGAAGTTTTGATAAAGTACAAAATCTTTGGGCATATGAATATCTTTAACGGAAGAAACGGGACCCTGGTATATGATTCTAAAAGCATCGGCGACAACAGTTCCTCCGGCATTATTATTTATAGATAAAGAAATAACTCCGCTGCTAGAAAGAGACACCTCCTTCAGAAAGTTCCACTGCCCGCCGTTTACCTGCTGAGTTTTTTCTATAACCGTTCGATTGCCGTCTGCTAAAATATTGAACTTGGTATTATACGCATTACTGCTGTTTGCCGGCCACCATGCATAAACATCGTATTTCCCGGATTCCAGGCTTTTAGTTTGAAAGATAACCGAATCATTGCCTGTCCCTGAGTTTATTTGAAGATAATCATTTCCATAGAATTGAACACCGGATGAATCTTTTGTCCAATTTCCTACTACAGTTGCATCATTATTATCCAATATGTAATACTTCGGCTGAGAAAGTTTTAGATACTCGGCGATAGAGTATACGGTTCTTCTGCCTATTTCAAAAAGACTCTCATTAGTAACCCATGTTCCGTCCGAATACTGATCATACGGTGTTTCATAAGTAAGAGCCATTATTTTATCTCCCCAGTTATCCCATTGCCAACCCTCGGGAAAAACGGAAGATAAATTTGATTGACTATAATCGGCCTGAGCAAAGTACGGTATATCGGAGGAATTTAAATTAGCCATTTGAAATTCTTTTTGATAAAAAAGGTCCGATGTTGAGCTAGGTGTATGAATCCACATTGTACAAAACGGGCTTGCCTGCGAATGTAAATTTAAGAAAACAGAAAAAGGTTTTTTATTATTTAGTTCGGCCATTCTCTTTTTTAAAATCTTAACTTCGGTACAAGTATTTGCATCGGTTCGATTCCAATTCGACTCTACGTCAACACCGTCATAATTTGTACGCGATCTTCCGTAATAAACTCCGTCCGGATTTGTAAACGGAATTAGATGGAAAACTATTTTTTTTCTGAAATACCCGATCACATCATTATCTTTCAATAATGTTTGAACTATCCCGTCGAAATGCCATGACGCCGGTGTTTCGCCCGGATGAGTTCTTGCATGAATCCAGACCTGGTATTTATTATCATTTGAAACCGAAGTGTCGGTTAAAATAATTTCCTGAATAGGCAGATTATGATTTGTAAAGCCCAAAGTATCCACAGAGACATAACGGCTTTTACACCATTCTTTTATTCTCTCCTGTAAATAACTAAAAGTATAGGGAGTATAATAAGCTACATAAGCAGTGTCATGGGTAAACGTTGTTTGAAAAACTCCGGAACTTGGGCTTTCTTCTGCTGAGAAACGTATAAAGTTTTTATTATCATAAGAATACATCGCTCTTTTTACATCGTTTGCCCCGTAATATTGATCATCAACGATATCAACTTTTATAAATTTATCTTTAGCACCTGTAATTCTAAAGTAGAACCATCTTCCCCCGATATCACTTTTAGTGCTCACGGTATAATTAACGGAATCGGATGTTGTAACAGTATCCATATTACCGCTTTCAAAATTTGCATCGAATTTAACCTGAGCAAATAGAGAAAAATTAAAAAAGATTAAAAAGACAGTAAAGAATTTCATTAAAAATCCCCATTCAATTTATTAGGAAAATAAATTTAACAAAATTTCGATTTTAAACACAGTTTAAAATATTGTTTTTAAATAATAATAGTAAAAGTTCCGTTTTTTATTTCTGCAACTTTCCCTTTGGGTGCAATTTTAGAACTAAAAGAACCGTTAAATTTTCCGGTAATCCTTAATTTATTTTTTACATATTCAACTTTGGATATGATAAGATTAAATGATTTTGAAGTTATCTGCCAGCTTGCTTTTTGCCCTTTCTCAAAAGCGCTATAATTAGCAGTTTCACCGCCTTCATTTCTGCTTTCATTGTTATCCATGCCGAACCACACAGTTAAATCCTGCCCTGATAAATTAATTTTGTTTCTAATATTTATATTTATTTTAGTTCCGTTATCGAGCAATGCGCTGGAATTTGCTGATAATTTTTTCAGGGCAATATCAAAGCCGATCATTTGCTGTACTTTAGCCCCGTTATAATCACATCTTAAGCTAAGGACAATATCATTTTGTTTTGCAATTGTGACTGTACTTATCGGCAGGTCTATCTTCTCTCCGTTAAAAACAAAATTTATACTGCCGTTATTTACTTTTTGAGCAAAAAGAGTAGAAAGCCCGAAAAGAATTGTAATTATCAATTTTCTCATTTTTCTTTCCTGTTAGCAATGTTTATTTTGTGCAAGAATCATAATTCTTATTTAAAAATAAAATTTGATTCTTAACAAGGTTAAAGTGTTTTACTAATCCCAAAAGGTGTAAAATAAATTTTACTTTTTTTTACTTGATCAAATAGATCTAAATTTTTTTGAGGACGATCCTGTAGTTTGTGAAACAAATGATATTGGACAGCAATATTATTTAACGATCGGATTTTTATTCCGCAAAGATTCAACCTATATTCCACATCCGAATCCTCTCCGACCGACGGTTCTTCGTATCTTTCATCAAAGCCGTTTATTTTTATAAAATCTTCTTTATAAATTGAAAAATTACATCCCAGCAGTCCCCTCTTTTTTTTATTAAAATATTTTCTTAAGAAATCGTTTTTAAAATAAAATCCTTTTTCAACGTAAAATGACTTTCCGAAAATTCCGTCCCATATAAGTTTAAAATTATTATTTTCCAAAAATCCGTTTTTAATCTTTTCGGAGGTTAAAATATTCGTAAATCTTTCGGATAAATTAACCCTCCGCCCGGTAAAGCATATTCCTTTTTCCCTGTAATTAAAATGTTCTTTTACAAATTCGGAATGCGGGACACAATCTGCATCAATAAATATAAGATAATCGGAATTTGCCGAACTAATTGCTCTATTTAATATTCTATTTTTACGAAAGCCTTTATCCTCGTGCCAAAGATGTGTCAATGGGAATGGAAGTGATTTCGAAATTACTTCTGTCTCATCAATTATTTCCGGGACAGATCCGTCGTCTGCAATTATAATTTCGAAATCGTTAAAGGTTTGTCTTTCAAAGCCGGCTAATACATATTTCAAGTAGTCCATACGGTTGTAAAAGGCGAGGATAACTGATGCTTTAAACATTTTTGGTTATTCCTCTTCTTTACTTTTTCTTAATCTATCCTTTTCCTTTTTGCGTGAATATGCATTTCTGTTCGGCTCAACTTTTGGAGGTTTCTTTGGTATCGGAATACGTTTTTTCTTCGGTTTGATTTTTATTTTTTCTTTTCGAATCATCAATACAAATATTTATTCACGTGCAGCTTTTAAACAAATTAAAATAGTGAATATATAAAAGGCGCCAAAGCCGAACCCTGTGTTAAAACAATTAATGCACCGAGTAACAATAAGAATATTAAGATAGGGGCCAGCCACCATTTTTTTCTTACTTTTAAAAACTGCCATAATTCGGATACAATTGATAATTTTCCCATTTCCACCTCAATTTAAAAATCAAAATAAAAAACTTTTCAATAACTTTAAAAGTTAAAATTGTCTTTCAAAATCCAAAGGATCAAATTTTTTCCTTTCTCTCTTTTGCCAATATGAATTTTTATTTTTATCAATTTTCATTTCCAAAAAATCCTTTTTAAACAATTTCGCCAACAAACTGATCGGTGTTATTGCAAGATAAAACAAAATTATTAAAATTACTCTTGTCATAATCCACCCTAGAACGATAGCTAACGACATCCAAATTTTATTCAACGGTTTTAATATGCCGGGAACCGCTAAGCCGATTATAATTAGTAAAAGTCCAAGTGAACCGAAATAAGGGAAAGAACTTTTCTTTGTAATGAATAATAATACTGCTAGCAATACAAAGGCTATACCAATTGTTAAACCGAATTTTCTTAAATCCTTTTTCGACTCTTTGATTTCTTTTATTTCGTCTAATATCATAAGCTTTAATTTAGATTGTTAATCAAGTACAAACTCTTTTTTCCAGTTCGAATCATTGGCAACCGGTTTTTGTTCATCTTTATTTAGAAGGAAATTACCGATGATAAGATGATCCATATTTGTCCTCATAAAACATTTGTATGCGTCATCCGGTGTACAAACAATCGGTTCGCCCCTAACATTAAAAGATGTATTGATAACCACTGCAAAATCGAACTTATTTTTAAATTCGGAAATTAATTTGTGAAACAAAGGATTAGTCTCTTTATGCACGGTTTGAATTCTTGCCGAATAATCGATATGAGTTACCGCCGGTATATCGGATCTTACAATATTTAACTTTTCTATCCCGAAAAAAGATTGTTCCTTTTCACTCATAGCTTTTCGTCTTTCTTCTTTAATATGGGCAACAAGAAGCATATAAGGACTTTTAGCTTCAATATTAAAATAATCCGAAACATTTTCCGCAAGAACCGACGGAGCGAACGGCCGGAAGCTTTCTCTAAATTTTATTTTCAAATTCATAACTTCCTGCATTTTGGGCGACCGGGCGTCTCCTATTATTGATCTCGCCCCAAGTGCTCTCGGTCCGAATTCCATTCTTCCCTGGAACCAACCGATAACTTTTTCTTGTGCAATCAAGTCCGAGGCAATTCCGGGTATTTTTTCTTTATCAAGTTTATGATAAACTACTCCGTCCTTATTTAGGAATTTTAATATTTCTTCATCAGAGAATTCAGGCCCAAGATACGAGCCCTGCTGAGTATCTTCGTTCTCTGTGACAATTCTTGGATTGTTAAAATACTTGTACCACCCTGCCAAAGCAGCTCCTAGAGCTCCGCCTGCATCTCCGGCGGCAGGCTGAATCCAGATATTGTTAAACGGACCTTCGCGTAATAATTTTCCATTTGCCACACAGTTTAAAGCTACTCCCCCGGCAAGTGTTAGGTTTTTCATCTTGGTTTTTTCAAAAACATATCTGCCTATTTTTAAGACTATCTCTTCGGTAGCATCCTGCAGCGACCGTGCTAAATCCATTTCTTTTTGAGTAAGTTTTGATTCCGGTTTCCTAGGCTTGCCTCCGAATAATTTATTGAACTTTTCATTCGTCATTGTAAGCCCGGCACAGTAATTAAAATATTTCATATTCAATTTGAACGAACCGTCCTCTTTTAGATCTAATAACTCATGCAATATTAAATCTTTGTATTTAGGTTCTCCGTAAGGTGCAAGTCCCATTACCTTATATTCACCGGAGTTGACTTTAAATCCTGTATAATATGTAAATGCAGAATAAAGTAAACCTAGCGAATGCGGAAATTTTATTTCTTCAAGAAGTTCAATTTCATTTCCTTTTCCGATTCCGAAACTCGTAGTTGTCCATTCACCAACACCATCCATTGTTAAAATTGCAGCTTCCTGAAAAGGTGACGGATAAAATGCCGATGCCGCATGCGACTCATGATGCTCGGGAAATATTATCTTTCCTTCATATGATAATTCTTTTTGAATATAATCTTTCATCCAGAGTTTCTGCTTAATCCAAAGAGGCATAGATTTTATAAAGGACTTGATTCCTACCGGAGAGTATGTTAAATAAGTTTCCAGCAATCGTTCAAATTTAAGAAACGGCTTATCATAAAAAGCAACTAAATCCAACTGCGAGGCAGAAATACCGGCATATTTTAGACAAAACTCAATAGCTTTGGTCGGGAAATTATAATCATGTTTTTTTCTGCTAAACCTTTCTTCCTGAGCAGCAGCAACTATTTTTCCATTCTCAACAAGGCAAGCTGCGCTGTCATGATAAAAGGCAGATATTCCTAAGATATACATATAAAGTGAATCAAATTATTTTGAATTATTCACCGGAAATATACATAATTAAAAATTATATCAAGGATTGATATCCAGGCTTTTTAAATAAGGAGAAACCCAATCTACATTAGGAGTCATTAAAGGAGCTGCCGTCAATCTTCCCCCAAATCCCAAATAACGAAATCCAAAAGCATTTACATGGGTAACCGGAATTTGCCGTAAAACGGGACCATTTATTACCATACCAAATTTTTGTGCAAGTTTTACCGTATAGTCCGTAATAGCTTTATGTTCTTTTTGTATTTCCAAATTTCTTCTTAGGTCATCCTTAACTTTATCGAATGGCTGCGCTAGTTCTGTCCTGGCAGCTCTTTTACCGATCAATTTAAATACAGAATATCCCCCGTTAATTTTTAACGGTCCGTATATATCACCGACTTTCATGGATGCAGCTATTCTCCCAATTTCACCATGCAGTGTAATCGGAAAATATCCGAATTCACCGCTGTCTTTTTTTGTCCAGCTTCTCTGTGTATACATAAAAGCCAGGTTTTTAATATCTACACCTTTCTTTAGGTTTTGCAAAACTTTTTCCATGACTTGTGTACTGCGGTTAAATACTTCCACAATATTTACTTCTTCAGGATAAAAATTATCCTTATTATATCTTCTATAATAATTATAAAGTTCTTGATTACTGATCTTTGCCGAATCAAGAAACTTATTTTTTAAAATTTGAGCAAGATAATTCTCTCTCCATTCATGTAAATTTCTTTGAACCGAAGGCAGGTATTGAAGACCTTCTTTTAAACCCTCACGTGCTAACAGCTCATGCTCTATGTTCGCTCTTGTTTCTATATTTAATAAACGCATAATTGAAAGCGTATCGGTTTTTACGGAACTGAAATCTTCCCATGCCAAATCTTCAATAAACCCTTTAAGTGTTTTAGGATCTTTTTCAAATTTTATATAGCTCATTTCCAAAGAATCATGTCCAAATTCTTTTTCCATGTTTTCAACATCCCTTACATCTAAATAAACCGGGTCACCTTCTTTAACTCTAAAAGCTTTCTTCTTTGCAGTAAAAATTTTAGAAATTTTTCGAGCTAAGCTTCTAAATAGAGGCGCATTTGCTTCAACTTTTCTTTCACCGAAAAATTTATCAAAATATTTTTTATAAAGTACTTCTTCTTTTCTCGCCTCTATGGTAGTTTTAACTGTTTTTACGGCATCTTCATGACTCCCCGTCATTACATTCCTAATTCTGTTTATCAGTTTAAAAATGTACCAACCTTCTTCAGAGTACACAGGTTCCGTAAATTGACCTATTTTTAAAGCGTAAAGTGAATCTTCAACCACAACATCCATTTGACCGAATCCAATTTCTCTCGGTTTTACCTGTTCTGCTGCTTCCGGTCTTGTAGCCAATAATGAATCAAACGACACTCCAATTTTTAATAGGTTATATAATTTTTTAATTTCATCCAGTTTTTTTGCAAATATATATCTTACTTCAAGCTTGGTATTATACCGCATGTATCCTTGAAGAAGTTCTTTGTCGGAAATCTTCACTTTATCTTTAATCTCTCTTCTATAAAGTGCATCTCTAACGAACATATCCTCTAACTTTGAAGAGACATATTTCATTACCGAAAGAGTATCATAGCCCAAATCCTTTGCCTGCAATGCCCACAATTTTTCAGAAATTAATGAATATAAGAATTCCAGCTTAAGTGACTGCGTCATACGCTTAATCTGTTTCCTAAAAAGCGGGGTAAATTCATATCTTTGTAAAAATTCTTCTCCGGTTATCTTATCATCACCGACTGTGGCTACAATTTTATTTTTAAGATTATCAAATTTTTCCTTGGTAAGATTTTGAGGCAATAATTTTATATTCAATATGGAGATGAAGATTAAAATTAAAATCGGCAGAGAATATTTATTCATATATAAAGTGTATTTCTGTGTTTTTTTTGAATTATTATCCTTTAAAAATCCCAAAATTATTTAACAAAAAAAAGTTAAAAATTTAGGTTTGAGACACATATTTTCCTAAAATTACGCTTTAATTATTAGATTTATGATTACAAAATAAAATCAGTTAAATTTACATAAGTTTTAACTTACTCTGTTTAAAATGATTATTTTATTTTAAAATTCTTAATTTTTTTTAGCGCTTTTTAAATGATGAATGAGAATAAAAGACAGAAAAAGCCAGCACCTGAAAAATCATATCCGAAATGGTTTTATGCCGTACCTATTTTAATTCCTATCTTATTCTTTATAACGCTTGAGTTGACGCTTAGGGCATTTAATTACGGTAATGATTATACTTTGTTTAAATCTATTTCCAGCTACTATCCCGATAAGCTTTTTATAAATCCGGATATTGCACGCAAATATTTTAGCAATCTAATAAACATTCCTGCTCCGGTTGATGATGCTTTTGATAAGATCAAAAAAAATAACGCTTTTCGAATTTTTGTTTTAGGAGGCAGCAGTGTAGAAGGATTTCCGTTTGTTGCAAACGCTTCTTTTCCAAGAGATTTAAAAAGGAGACTACAGCTTCTCTATCCGAATAAAGACATAGAAGTTATCAATTGCGGAATGTCTGCAATAAATTCATATACGGTTCGTGATTTTGTCCCATCCATTATCAAAGAGAAACCGGATTTAATTTTAATTTACATGGGACACAATGAGTATTACGGCGCCTTAGGTGTGGCCTCTTCCGTGTCCGGCGGTTATTCGCCGTGGTTGACTAACCTTTATATTAAATTGGACAACTTCAGAAGCTTTCAATTAATTATAAATTCCATTAGATGGATTACCGGTATATTTAAAAATACTCATCAGCCCGGCGGTACTTTAATGGAGCGGATGGTCGGGAAATCACTTATTCCTCTTAATTCCAAGACATTCAATTTGGGAGTTGAACAATTTAAAGATAACATGACATATATACTCAAGTCTTTTAAGAATGCCGGAGTTCCGGTAATTACCGGATCTTTAACATGTAATTTGAAGGATATGAAACCGTTTGTTTCAAAAAAAGAAAAAGGATTCCCGGCTGCCGACGATGTTTATAAAGAAGCTCAAAAAAAATTATCATCGGGAGATATTGATGATGCTAAAAAATTATTTCTTGAAGCAAAAGAATTAGATGAACTTAGATTCCGGGCGCCGAAAATTTTCAACACTATTTTAAGAAAGTTAAGTTTAATATATAACGATGCTTTTATCAATATAGATTCTGTTTTTGCATCTAAAAGTAAATACGGAATAGTAGGTTCAAACTTGATAGTCGATCACCTTCATCCTAATATAGAAGGATACAAGCTGATGGCTGAGTCTTTTTATCTTGAGATGAAAAATTCTAAATTATTGCCGAAAGGATTATCAAAAAATTTAAGTGAAGCCGAACAGGACAGTACATTAAATGCAAATTTCCCTTTTACTAAATTAGATTCGGCAATAGGAGCACTAACAATTGACGTAATTACCGGGACATATCCTTTTGTTCCTAAAGGAATACCAAATTATAAGCTGATGAATTTCAAAAAAAATAATTTTATCGATTCCATAGCTTATGATTATATCAGTAGAAAAATAAGTCTTGAAGATGCACATGCAAAGGTCGCGGAATGGTATTTTAGTAAAGGGAACATTAAAAAATTCTGCAGTGAAGTTAACGATTTAATTGCCGATAAACCTTACAATATTGAAACATATAATTACGCTGCAAGAAAATTAATTAAAACGAAACATTTTGAAGATGCAATTCCATACCTTACCGGTTTAAATAAGATGAAACCTTCTTCATTTTCTTCTAAGTGGCTGGGGCAAATTTATTTAATAAAACATGATTATTCAAATGCACTGAATTATTTAGGCGAATCACTTCAATTTTCAAATACCGATCCTAAGGTATGGTACAATATTGCAGGCGCATATTATTATAACAATAAGCTGGATGACGCTTTAAACGCTATAAAAGAATCTTTAAGATTAGATCCGCACAATCCGCGTGCAATAAGCTTTTACCGCCAATTATTAAAAATCAAGCAATAGTATTTCATAGTTTTAAAAAAATGTAAATTCCATAAAAAATCCGGTTGAAAGTTATTCACTTCCAACCGGATAAATAAATTAAGAAATGCTTAAGAAGAAATTACTTCAATAACATCATTTTCTTAACTGCAGAGAAGTTTCCAGTTTTAATTGAATAGAAGTATACCCCGCTGGAAAGCCTGCTTGCATCAAATGTAACTTTATATTTGCCAGCTGTTTGTTCTTGATTAACAAGAGTTGCAACTTCCTGTCCTAAGATGTTGTATATTTTTAGGGAAACCATCTGGGATTTAGGAATACTATAATTTATTACAGTTGACGGGTTAAAAGGATTAGGATAATTCTGTGATAAATTAAATTTATTCGGAATATTACCATTTAGCAATTTAACCGCAGTAAAACCGCTTACAGTATCTTGAACACCAAAGACATTATTAAGAACAATCGGCGCTCCTTCTGTAATAGTAAAGAAGTGATTTACTCCAAATCCCAAATCATTATCAAGATAATGGCTTCCGCTGTTCACAGTGTCGGCTCCCGGGTAATCACAACCAAATTTGTATTCGGTATATCCTGATGGTGTACCGGCTGGAAGTACCATAGTTAGAGACCAGATATGATCGCCAGCTACAGCATCTCCATCCTTTCCGTCATCATTAAGCACCCACATTGTTTTGGGAGCTCCCACTACACTATCTGCAGTATCAGCAACATCCCAATTACCTCCCCAATTTCCAAACGGGACAATTGACCCTTTTAGACCAACGAAACTAATAGTTGATGGATCAATTGGCTGACCGTTATAGGCATTTTTCGGATTTCTCATGTCCACGTGAAAGATTACTGTAACAGGAGTTTTGATTGCAGGCTGAAGTATAGTAAGATTGGGGACATATGGTCCTAAAGTATCAACTGTATCTGCAGTAAAATATACCCATCTGTTACCACCATTTTCATATCCTCCGCCGTTTCCAAATACGGAATCCGGGAAAGCCTTAAATTTCCATGCTGCCGAATCTCCTTCCGGACAACCGTCAAGTGTTAAAGTTGTATAATACCTGCCGATTGTAAACGGATCTGCTGTTAATACTCTATTACCGGATAAAGCACTATCGGGAATATTATAACCGCCCCAGTTATTCAAACCCATTATCTGAATTGAATCTTTCGACGGATCAAATTTTCCTACTTGAGTTCCGATATATGAACTAAGATCGGCAACAAATGTAACAGTATATTGATGTCTAGGTGCAGTAATTACAACATAATTGCTGTCATTATTAAACCAGTATGGACCTAAAGTAGTATCATTTTTACCTAAAGTAAATGGTCTATTTGCACTACTTTCCCATCCACCATCATTCATTACAAATTTGAAGTTGAAAGATTTTCCAATAGAAGAATCCTGGAAGGTTGCCGTTACGGAATAAATAGTGTCGGTTGCACCTTTGGTCATTTTAAAATAATAACCGCCCCAATTTTGATTAGCACCATAATGAGCAGTATCGCCTGCATCCACCTGAAAATCACCTCTAACGGTAACTGAATCCGTTCCAACATTAAAAAGACCGTTAAAAGCTGCGGCACCCATATTTACTTTGAATGTTACATTTACTGTCTGACCATAAGTTAAAAAACCAGCCAGTAAAAGTACAAGAGTAGTAAATAACAATTTTTTCATTTTGGACCTCTTACTTATTTAAGAAATATATGTTAATTAATTATAAGCCTAGTGAAACTGAAATTCTGTTTATTGGATCAAAAACACCAAACGTAGTGTAACTGTAATCGATCTTAGCAAAGAAACCGCCGAAATTATAATGTATACCTACACCTCCCGACAAACCTCCTTTTTGAGATTGATTAACAATTTTTCCGCCGCCTCTGGATAATGAATAAAATCCGCCCCGAATCGAAAATAAATCATTCCAATTCAGCTCGGTACCAATATTTAAATAAGATGTTTGATTACTTGGAATAACCGCATCGGATGCAACAGTCCATTTCCAGCTGGTATTATTTATTATATCATAACCCAAGCCGACAGTAAATTGCAGCGGCAGCGGCCAGGAAGAGGTAGAAAGATCCGAAGCTATATTTGAATTATTACCTGCATGTGCCGGGTCAATATCAACCGGCTGTAACAAATCTTTTCCGGCAAGTTTCATTTCCGTTCCGAAGTTTGAGATATTCATACCTATATTCAATCCCGGTAATTCCGTATAAAACAGCAATCCTATATCTATTGCATATGCAGATGCAGATTCATTCCAAATTTTCTGATTTATATATTTAATAGTTCCCCCGATTGAAAACCGGTCGGTTAAATTCCTAGCATAAGATATTGAAAATGCCAAATCGGCAGCACTCCAATTTTCTCCTGTGCCGTCAGGCTGGTCAGCAGTAGTAACTTCAGATGTTCCGTAATCCAATTGATCAATACTTAATGCAACAGCATCATCTTCATCAATTTGGTAATTCAAACCGAACCAATTAAGCTTTGTTCCGGCAATCCATTGAGCAAAAGAGGCAGCAAATTCAATTCTTCCAATCCTGGAAAGCCCGCCGGGATTCCAATATGCAGTTGTAACATCATTAGCTACGGCAGTAAAAGCGCCTCCCATACCGGCTGCACGGGGACCTACAGGAATTGTTAAGAAGTCGGCAGCCGTTGTTCCAACTTTAGATTGCGAAAAAATAATTCCGCTAAATAATATTATTAATATTAGTACTTTTGATTTTATCATTTTTCAAGCTCCATAATATTCACGTCTGCCGTTATTTTATAATTGCTATTTTACCGATTTTTTTATCGCCGGTACTATTAACTTCCACAACATAAAAATAAACACCATATGCAACTTCCAAATTTTCACTCGTTCTTAAATCCCATTGAACCGTACCGTTGTTTAAATTACCCGAATGCTCTAATGTTCTTACTTCATCACCTGCCGAGGTATAAATACGAATCGTACAATTTGGAGGAACATGAGTAAAGTAAAGGACTCTCTCTCCTCTTCCTCTTATCCCGGAAGGCAGAGGCTGTTCATATACATTTGTAATAACATATGGATTCGGTACAACTTTTATTTTATTTAACTGCTGTTTTATTGTTGCCTGATTTACCGTAGCGCCTACTGTTGAAAATGTAAACTTATCATTAGCAGTTAGAGGTTTTGTAAATGATAACTTTAATGTATCGCCGCCTTTATTTACATATGATGAATCATTACCTAAAAATACCATTCTCCACGACAATACATTACCTGATGAATCTGATAGGAATACTATATCGTTTGCAGAAAGAGTATCTAATTTTTTAGTGCCAGCTTCCGTCATTGCATATTGCACCCTGATTGGATGATTAGGGTCGGTAACATCATATACTTTGAAATTAGTCTTTTTAATAGGAAGATTAACTCCATTATCCTTAAAAACAGTTAAATTATTTGAGGTTTCATTATATGTATCCGAAAAGACAAAATCATAATCTTTAGGAAATCTAATTCCTTGTAAATTTATATCAGGAAGAAGTGAGAATTGTGTAGCAATATATTCCAAATTTTTATTACTATTATTAATCCACCCTGTTCTGGCAGAATCTATTACAATATTTGATACTGTTTGATAGGTAGTATCAATTGAAAGCCTAATTCCATTTGCAACGATTCCGTTTTTGGGTAATAGCTTTGCATTTTTTAAAATATACCCGCCGTTACCGGTATTTTGAATATTATAAGAATAAGCAATATGAACTCCGCTTCTAAGCGAATCATTAAATGTAACTTCATATGTGGAATCTCCAATCATAGTTGGATTTATTACCTCATAATAAGGAACTGCTTCAGAAATTCCCGAAGTTCTTGTCAATCGAACCCCGGACTTGGGTGCCACATAACCTAATACAGGTGCATTCGGAACAACAGCCGCAGTATTTATATCCGTAGTTATATTTCCGTTAGCATCCTTTGAAATATAGTGAGTATTTTCAGTCGGGAAAATATCAAGTGATGATTCACCCCTGGTATATGCAACAACTGCATAATAATAAGTTCTGCCGTTAGTTAAATTTTTGTCAACATAGGAATTTTGAATACCCGAATCTTCACCTAAAAAGTACGGAGCTCCATTGGTTAATTGATAAAGAGTAGGTGATGCGGTAAAATATCCTGTAATTCCATCTACCAAATCACACTGGAAGATAGGTTCATAAAATACTTTTTGACCTTTACCGTCAGAAATTTGAAGTGCGTCCGAAAAATCAGGATCCGTACCTCTGTATATTTTATATCCTTCAAATTCGACTTTCTTGGTGGTCTTATCAATGGTACTCTCTGCTACTCTATCCCAGTAAAGAGTAACCTGCTTATCTCCCGGAACTGCAGTTAGTGTCGGTTTATCGGGAGGCTTCGGGAAGTTATAATTTGAAGTATAAATAGTCTGAGCAATTTTTTTTGTTTTTATAGTTTCAAAAAGGTTATCTCCGAATAAAAGAGCAAGAGAAAATCTTTCGGTACTTCCTGCCAGCAATGGGAAATAACCTGAAGCAACTATAAAATCACCGTCTTCTCCCTTAGTTGCCGTATTATTTACAACTGATGCAGGTACATCAAAATATCCTGGATGCATCCTTCGCCACATATCTACTTCATTAGCCATTGTTATTGCACCGGCCGGTGTAAAGTATTCAAAGCTTGTTAAACCTATTTGATCGGATTCATCAACATCTGTTTTATCTATATCGGGTTCACCGGGTTCACCTGTATCTAATAATCCGTATATATTTATTTTTGACGAATCAACCGGAATTCCCGGGACAACACCTGGTTTTTGGTAACCGGAAGTCGGCTTACCGTCACCTTCGCCGAAATCGCCTGTTCCCGGTTTTCCATCTAATCCGACATCATCAAATTGTACCCAATTTTTATTATTGTCTATACCGTCATCGCGCGCTTCATCAATCATTGGATCATTTAATCCTGTTCCGTTAACATAATCTTTATGCTGAATAGGATTTAATGTATCAATTAAAACAACGCCTTTAGGAGATTTTTTAAATTGCCGGTAATCCAGGATATAATTTTCATCAATTATGCCGTTTAAGTTATTATCAATTCCATCATAAGCATTCGGATTTACTGTTCCGTCTGCTAACAAATTTCCTTCTTGAAGAGCAATACCCGGATGTAATGTAAAAGGAACTCCCATAGAATACACTGTCACCGTACTATCCGGCATTATGTAAATAGATCTTTTATAAGTTTTAGGATCAATGAGAACCAATTTATCTCCGGCATGAATCACTCTTGGATCAAAATCGGATGCAGCAAAATACGGAGCATTAACTGTAAATTTAGCATTGTCTCCGTCATTATCTATTCCGTCATATTGATTGCCAGGAGATTCCAAGAAAGCATAAGCAACATATCCCACAGCAAACGGATTAGGCTGCCATTGAGGATTTGCTTCCGGACGAATATATTCGTAACCTTTTCCGGGTTCAATATCCCATGTATAAGTAATATTTTGTCTTACATCAAAGAATGATGCATCATCATTGTATTCATCACCCGTAATTCCTACGTAAGTTCCCACCAAAGTACCGAATACAACCTGGTCATAATTTGTAGTCCCGTCATTCTTAATATTATATAACCAAAAGATTACATTCTGTGCTAAGAAGTTTGACCACTGCAAACCTCTAACAGAAACCTGTAATGCTTCTCCCCTTCGCGTTGGATCTGTAGAGTCGGGAGTAAATCCGTACCTTTGGAACATTGATTCATCTTCATTATCATCCATCCAGAAATAACTTTCCTGGTCCGCATTAAATTGAGCACGACCGAAATAGCCGTTCCAATCAACTTTAGGAGTAACATAAGTTCCGTTTACAGAAACCGGCTTCCCGGTGTAAGTCCAATCCGGCTGATCGGGCCATTGATTAGGCCATGTTTGCGGAAGATTACTCATTGCCACCCCGCCAATACTTTGATCGATCACAGGATTGTAGAATCCGGGTATCGGGTCAAATCCCCAAAATTTACCACCGGAACCGGATCTTCCTCCGCCGGGTCTTGAGACAGGTGTTATTTGAACATTCACAACAGTATCGATATAACCTATAATATTTCCTTGTGCATCTTTTTTAGGTATAGGCGGAAGTTTCAAACCAACAAGCGGACTAACATCGCCGACATAACCGTCTGCGTCATATTTCCATGCGCCTCTGGGATATCCCGGTAATGTTGAAGGCTGGGCAATAACACCATAATTACCAAAAATAGTTCTTACCTGATTTCCTCTATGGACGCCGAAAGTACGATAGGTACTACTGCCTCTAGCTGTTACTTCTCTGCTTTGCGAATATGAATTAGAAGCAATAAATAGAGTAATAATTAAAAGATAAATAAAGTATCGAAGTTTTATCATATTCATTCCACTAATTAAACTTATTGGTTAAAATAAAAACTCATACCGAATTCAACTCTTCTCGGTTCGGAATAGTAAGACGGATTATTATAGTAATCCTGAACCGAGTTCACTAAGTGAGTCGGGTTACCATTTGTTAAAGCTTCATATTCTGCGATAGTATAATCAGCAACCCCGCTGTCATTATAAACATTAAGCATATTCTTTATATCGAGCAAATTATAAACCCTTAAGAAAATACTTAGCCTGTTATTTCCTAACATAAAATCTTTATATGCTCTTAAGTCAATATTGAATGTGGGGGGTTTAAGCCCGGCGTTCGTTAAAATTTGAGAAAGATTTAAAGATTCGGTCGGCGTATAAGGGAAGCCGCTTCCATATTGACCGATTAAGCTGAATCCCCAATCTTTGTCGCCCGCATATGTAAATGTAGCATTAACAGTTTGTGCCTGGTTCCAATTTAAACTTGTAAGCTGCTGTTCCGGTCTTTCGCCGTTAGTATAAAGATTTATTGTAGCATTCGGATCCGAAGCATTGCCTTTGGCAGACTGTAAAGTATAATCAAGAGTAGCCGACCAATGATTAGTTAATCTCTTAGTAACAGAAAGGACTATTCCTTTTACAAAACCAAAATCACTATTTACAAATTGAACATAGGTAGCTGCACCGCCATAAATAGGAATTAAATTAGTAGCAGTGCCTGCTAAGTTTCTTATATCTCTGAAATAACCGGTTACATCAATAGTAATGTCATCTGATATTGCTTGTTGAATTCCAACTTCACCGCTTATTGTTTGTTCAGCTTTTAGATCGGCATTACCTGCTACTCCTAAATTTCCCGTTCCCTGCCCAAATTTGAAATCAGGATTTTGATATAAAAGATTAAAATTCGGAATCTGGAAAAAATGGCCGTATGAGAAGTGAATTACACCTCGTGAAGTAATTGGGAAAGCAACTCCAAGTCTGGGACTTATTTGCAACTTTGGTGTAGCATTTTTATACCAAATTGCTTTTCGCTGTGCCAGTGTCATGGCAATATGTTCAGGCTTTACAGGATTATAAATATTCGGATCTGTCGGATCATTCACTACATGTCCGTCGGGATAAAAATAATCTCCTCTAACTCCAATGTTAACAATAAGCGATTTTAACTCTATTTTATCCTGTATATATGCCGATGCTTCAATTGGTTTTTCCGTATAAAGATTAATATTCAGATTTTGGCTCGGATCATTTGGATTAGGTACATACATCTTAGCATACGGATTAAATGTTGCGTCGGGTCTCTGAAGTGAGTCAGCTTGAAATAAATGGGCATCTGCATAAGTTAAGTTATACTTATTAAATTCAAACCCGACTTTAACTTGATGAACCTGGGTTACTTGAGAAGTAAGATCAAATTTTATCCCGTATGTACCTGTTGTCCTTCTAAACAATTCATTCCCCGTACCTCCGGTATAAAACGACGGCACCTCAGTAGGAGTAAGTTGAAACAGTAAAGTATTCGTCCAACGCGGATCATTCGGATCTGCATATACATACTTTTCAAATTGATTAAAGAAATATGAAAAATCGAGTTTATAAAAAGTTTCAGCGCTTAGGGTATGGGTTAATGCTAAAATATTTGTATTAGCTCTTTTAAACTGATGGTAAAATCCTAAAGGGTCGTATGTATAAAGCTGCCCGTTATCCTGATTATAATCCTGATAGTTCTTATTATCGATGATATAATTATAGTCTATTTTAATACCTTTAAAAGGTCTCCATGTCAATTTCCCTTGAGCGTAAATCTTTTCATTCCAATTCATCGGAACCCAGGAACTGTCACCTCGTCCAGATGGAAGGACACTCAAAATATATCTTTGAGCGACCGGCACAGTTGGACCTAAGTTATACGTAATATTCCAGGGATTATAGATCTTTTGCCCGTAAATCCATCCGCCGAAATAAATGTAACGTGCATATGTATAGAATGAAAGATTATCATGAATAATCGGGCCGCTTACTCCTCCTTCAACATCTCTAATATCACCGGGTCTGAATATATTATCGTGTCTAAAAATATTGGTATGGGTTGTATAATGCCCGCCCCAATATGTTGTAAAATTTGCTTTGATTTTATCACCGCCGTCTTTTGTGGCTATATTGACGTACCCGGAAAGAGCTTTACCATACTCAGCATTAAATGCGCCGCTTACAAACTGAAGCTCCTGAATGGAATTTGTATTTACATCTACAACCGTTGAACCATCATAAGAATCCGTTAAAGGAACGCCGTCGATAGCATAAACCACTTCACCGTTTCTGCCGCCTCTCACATGCAAGCCGTTATTATTAACAATACCGGCCTGGAGGCTTAACACATCTTGAAACTCAGTAACCGGTAAAGAAGAAATTTGTTTTGCATCAATAATAGCCGTAGATGCTGTTAAATCCTTTTGTACAAGGGGTCTCTTCGCCGTAACTACAACGGCCTGAACCTGTACCGAAGTTTCCTTAAGAGAAAAATCTTCTCTTGTGGTTAAGTCTATTGAAACTTTAACACCTTTTAAATCTACTGTTTGATAGCCAACAGCGGAAACTCTTATCGTATAATCTCCCGGTGCTAATCCAAGAATCGAATAATTTCCATTTAAATCCGTTGCGGCACCCATTGTTGTGCCCATTACTATAACGTTTGCACCGATGACAGGTTCATTATTACCGGCATCCAGCACCTGGCCTGCAACTTTTCCTGTCTGGCTAAAAACTTTGTTAGATAATATTATTGATAAGATTAGAATGGAAAAAAATTGTAGCCAAAATCTCATGTATCCCTCCGGGATGTATTATTTAATCTCATTCGATTTTTCATATGGTTATATTCAATTAATCTATTTTTTACTAATTCCATATTGTTATAATTATTAAATTATCTTTTTAAAATTTAAAAACAACGCTTAAATTTTAGAGCATTTTTTAGATTCTCTTAAGTATAAAAATCTTTTTACCGGCAATAAGAAATTATTTTTTACTTAAATTATTACCGGATTTTTATTCCTTCTATTTTAAGATAGATATTTGTACTTTTTATACCGCGGGGTAAAATCATGCTGTAAAAACTATAAATTTAACCCCGGCCAAACTACTACCTAATCATGGGTATTTTTAATTTTTCGCTGTTAAAAGGATTAAAAACCCTACCTAAATAGATAGGAAGTATTTTATATTTTTCCTTTTTTAAATCAAACCTTCTTTAATAGCTTTTGCAACGGCTTCCGATTGAGAATGGACATGAAGCTTTTTATAAATATTCCGGAAGTGAAACCTTACCGTTTCTATACTTATAAAAAGCGTATCGGCAATAACTTTAAAGCTGTTTCCTTCAACCAGTCCGCTTAAAATTTCCCGTTCTCTCGGTGTTAATATCTGCTGAGAACCTTTCGGAGAAACTTTATTCTTCTGCTGGAAAAAGTCTATTACTTTTCTTGCTATGTGTGAGCTCATTGGCGCGCCGCCTTTATATGCCTCTTGAATAGCTTCGAGCAGTTTTGAGGGCGGCGTCTTTTTAACCAGGTAGCCGCAAGCACCTGCGCATAATGCATCGAAAATAAGATCATTTTCTTCGTAAACAGTCAAAACTAAAATTGTTAATTCGGGCAGAATTTCTTTTGCCTTTTTAATGCCTTCTATTCCATTCATCCCCGGTAGCCCGATATCCATTAATATAACATCAGGATTGAGTTTCTTAAGATTCTTTAACATTAATTCACACTTATTATAAACAGACAAACAATGATATTCGTTAGTGCCGTCAATTAAAATCTTAAGCCCGTCGCGTATTGTATCGTTATCCTCAACAACAACAACATTAATCATTTAATTTACCCGGTGTGAGATTATTTTGTACAAGTTTATAGTAGTACATTTGAGATACGATATATTTTTTGAAATTATTCTTTTATGGATTTAAATCTATTATTATTTATATAGCCTTACTACTACATAAACATAGGTATTTTTTAGGCGCTGTTTTTAATTTATAAAAGAATACTACCTAATTGGGGTGGGTTAATTGCAAGGCATTATATTATTGTTGCATTGTCATTCTATTAGCATATAAATTCATATTAATTATTCAACAAACCGGCAATTAAACAATTTAGTAATATAACAATTAAATTATCCCTTCTTTAATTGCTTTTGCTACTGCTTCCGACTGCGAATGGACGTGAAGTTTTTTATAAATATTTCTAAAATGGAATCTAACTGTTTCTATGCTGATAAATAGTGAATCGGCAATTGCCTTAAAGCTATTACCCTCAACCAAACCGCCGAGTATTTCCCTTTCCCTGGGAGTTAAAATGCTTTGAGGCTTTTGAGGCGAGAGCTGTTTTTTCTGTTGAAAGAAATCAATAACTTTTCTGGCTATATTAGCACTCATCGGCGCACCGCCCTCGTAAGCTTCCCTTATTGCTTCAAGCAGCCGCGACGGCGGAGTTTTTTTTACCAGATAGCCGCAAGCGCCTGCACATAATGCATCAAATACCAAATCATTTTCTTCATATATTGTAAGAACTAAGATTGTTAGGTCGGGAAAAATTAATTTTGCTCTTTTTATACCTTCAATTCCATTCATTCCCGGAAGGCCTATATCCATCAACATTACGTCCGGATTCAGCTTCTCCAAATTCTTTAACATAATATCGCACTGCGAATAAGATCCGACGCAGGAATATCCTTCGGTTCCGTCAATTAAAATTTTCAGCCCTTCCCTGATTGCATCATTATCTTCCACAACTACAACTTTAATCATCATCATCTCCTAAACGTAAAAAAATATCAACAGAGTTATAACCCATTTTAATTTATTTATAAACTCAGTCAGGATTTAAATCTATTAAATTTACAATAAAAACATACAGACTGAATAAATATTAACATATAACTCCTCAAAATCAACATTATCCAAGAAAATTCAATTTTTCTTATTTATAAAATATTTCCCACAAACATTAATGTAGTGCCTTCACCCTTTGTAGAAAGTATATTTACACTGCCGCCTATTGTTTTAGCTCTCCGTTTCATATTCTCCAAACCGTTTCCGGAAAAGTCTTCATTTATATCAAAGCCTTTCCCGTTATCTTTTAATATCATTTCCAGCTTTTTCCCTTTTATAAAGGCATCCAGTGAAATTTCCGTACAATTACTGTGTGTTATACAATTATTTATTCCTTCTTTAAAAATTAAATACAGATGCTGGCGGTGTTCCATCGACAAAGAAACTTTTTCGAGAGACTTAATGTTTTCCGATCTAAAGGAAATGCTTGCATATGAAGATAACTCGGTATAAGTATCTCTTAATCTTAAAATAAGATCATACAAAGAATCTCTTTTAGGATTAACAAGCCAAACTATGTCGCTCATATTATCAATAAGATTCCTGGAATTATTGCTTATCATCTTTAAACTTTTTTTAACATCTTCAGTTGCGGATTCAAGTCTTTTCGAAATTACTTCGCTTAAAATGGATATTTCCGTCAAGCTTGAACCTATATTATCATGAAGATCTGCTGCTAACTTTGTTCGAAATCTTTCTATATCCAGTAAGTGTTTTACCCTGTAGATAATAAATAAAATTATAAATCCTCCGCCGAATAACACAGCCAGAGAAATAAACCACCAGGTTCTCCAAAAAGGCGGTTCGATAATAATAGTCAGAGTTACACCTTTAGTATTCCAGATCCCGTCATTATTCGATCCCTTAACTTTAAATTCATAAGTACCGGGATCTAAATTTGTATAAGTAACGAATCGCCTGTTGCCGGAATAAATCCAATTCTTATCAAATCCCTTCATCATATAAGCATACTGATTTTTAACAGGCGAAGTAAAATCCAGCGCTGCAAATTCAAATGAAAAAACATTTTGGCTGTATGATAATACAATTTTTTTTGTATCGGATAAATCTTCTTTAAGAAGTGAATCCTTTGCACCGATTTTAACCGGCTTATTGAATATCTGAAAGCTGGTTATAACAATCGGCGGAATATGTTTGTTGTCTTTAAGTCTTGAAGGATAGAATGCATTTACTCCGTTTGTTCCGCCGAAAAATAATTCGCCGTTTAAACCTCGAAAGCTGGCTCCCCAAAAGAACTGGTTTCCCTGCAGCCCGTCGCTTTCAAAATAATTTCTAAAAACTTTGGTATTCGGATTAAATTTTGACAACCCGTTATCGGTGCTCATCCAAATGTTGCCTTCATCATCACCAAGTATTCCATATATAATATTACTAGTTAATCCGTCTTTAATAGAATATCTCATAAACCTTACAGCCGAAGGATTGGATTTATTAACCTCGTCAAACGGGAGCTCGTTTATTCCTCCGCCGTAAGTTCCGAACCATAGATTACCGTGGACATCTTCGTACATTGATATAACTCTGTTATCGCTCAAGCTGAATTTGTCGCCCGGTTTATTCACATAATGAACAAATTTAATATTTAATTTAATATTTTCAATTGAGCTGTTCTTGCCGATTAAAATTTTATTTAAACCATCCCATGTACCCACCCAAAGATTTCCGGATCTATCTTCATGAATACAAGATTGGATAAGATTATTGCTGATGCTGTTAGAATTACCGGGATTATTTACAAATTTAACAAAACGATTTTTATTTTTATCGTATAAATCCAATCCCAAGCCTGTGCCAATCCATAACCTGCCGTGAGAATCCTGATATATTGATTGAATAACATTATCGCTTATAGTTGAAGAATCGAAACTTGAATGATAAAAATGCTTAAACTTTAAATTATTATAATTATTATTAGAAAAATTGGTTACCTCATTTAAACCGCCCCCCCAGGTACCTACCCAGAAGTTTCCCTCTTTATCTCTGGATATAGCTGAGAGTGTATTATCACTAATACTGTTTTTATCTTTTGAATCATGGAGGTAATGGATAAACTTATCTTTGGCTTTGTTGTAAATGTTCAGCCCGCCGCCTAGAGTACCTATCCAAAGCGCACCGGATTTATCCTGGTATATTGCACGTATCGTATTGTGACTAAGACTGTTTTTATTCCCGGGTTCATGTTTATAATGAAGGAACTTTAGTCTTTCCCTGTCAAATTTAACAATCCCGTCTTCTGCCGTACCAATCCATAGTAACCCGGAATTATCTTCATACAAAGAGAGTACATTATTATTGCTTATACTTCCGGGATTTGAAGACCGCCTGTTAATGCCGACAAAATTTTTTGTTTTTTTATCATACCGGAAAAGACCGCTACCAGTACCTACCCATATTACATTATATTGATCCTGATGAATCGAATTAATTCTGCTGTTGTTAATGTCAATGCTGTTATTCTGTTCGGTTAAATATCTTGTAAATTTATTTTCCTGCTCATTAAATTTATTCAGACCATTTAGAGTTCCAACCCAAAGCAGGCCGCTTTTATCCCGGTATATTGATAAGACAACATTATTACTTAAGCTTTGCGGATTGTTAGCAGAGGAATGATAATTTGTAAATTTATTTTTTGCAATATTAAACTTGTTTATTCCTTTATTTGTACCTACCCAGATAATATTCGGTTTGTCTATGTATAGTGAAAGGACATCGTTATTGCTCAAGCTATTGTGACTTTTAGGATTATGTTTATAATGTATGAAGATATTTTTTTTAACGTTAAGCTTATCCAGTCCGCCTCCTTCGGTTCCAATCCACAAATTACCTTTTGTATCACCTAAAATAGCTCTTACATTATTATTGCTAATGGAATTAGAATTATTTGGCCGGTACCTATAATTAGTAAACTTTTCTGTTTTAGTATTTAGCTTGCTCAAACCGCCGCTGTTTGTGCCTATCCACAAATTTCCGCTTTTATCTTCATAAAGCGTCCAGATAAAATTATCAGGTATTGAATTTGAATCGTTGGGATTATTTTTATAAACCGTAAAGTTGTAGCCGTCGTATTTATCAAGCCCGTCTTCGGTTGCAAACCACATATATCCTTGTTTATCCTGCAGGATATAATGAATTGTATTTTGCGATAATCCTTTGTCGCTTAGAATTCGTTCGAAGTTAAGATCGGTTGATTGGGCGTTTATATTAGGACAAAATATGGGGGCAAATATTAATAACAGGAGTAAAATTTCGAAAGATGAAAAATATTTTCTGAAATTCTTATAAACAATAATGTTAATTAATTTCATGGAGTAAGTTATTAAAAATTCCGATTAAAATTCTAGAATTTTTGAATAATAGTCTGCATAAGATTTTACCCAAAACTTAAAATAAATTAAGCGTAAAATCATATTTAAAAAATTCAATTAAACGTAAAAAATCAGGTGAAAGAATTATTAATAAAATTTACTTTTTACTAAATAAAAATTGTAAATTCTATTTCTAAAATTCAATAATAAAAATAAACCTTGACTATATAATATCTTTGTCTTGTATTATAATAATATACATTGGCTAAGATAAAATTAAATAATAACAAAAAAGCTAACTAAAGAAATGAAAATATTAGTAGGATCAAAAAATCCCGTTAAAATAGAAGCGGTTAAAGAAGCCTTTTCAAAATATTTTGAAGAACCGGAAATTATCGGAATCAGCGCCGATTCTAAAGTCTCCGCACAGCCGGTAAACGGGGAAACCTTTGAAGGTGCAAAAAACCGAGCAACGGAATTAAAACAATTAAACAGTGAGAATAATCTCGGCGCAAAGTTTTTCGTAGGTATTGAAGGAGGCATAGCTGAATTTTTTAATAAATGGTTTGCACTAGGATTAATGTGTATTATCGATGAAGAAGGAAAAACCGGGTTCGGTACTTCTCCGCTATTCGAACTTCCTTCTTCGGTAACTAAAGAATTATTAAACGGAACCGAGCTGGGAGAAGTTATGGATAAGCTTACAGGTGATCATAATACGAAACAAAAATCCGGAGCCATAGGTTATTTTACCAACGGAGTAATGGATAGAAAGTCTTTGTATGTTCCGGGACTTATTACGGCATTGATTCCTTTTCTTCATAAGGATTTCTTTTTTAAAGAAGCAGACTAAAAAGATCTATGTTCTTTTAAGAGTTAATATTATTATAAAAATTGTTTTATAATTAATGAAAAAATATAATGTGCTTATTATTAGTATCGTATAAAACTCATCCTAAATACAAAATGATTATTGCGGCTAACCGCGACGAATTCTATAACAGGCCTGCTTCTTCTGCTGATTTTTGGAGTGATGAGCCTGCTATATTGGCGGGCAGAGACTTAAAGGCAGGTGGCACCTGGCTCGGTATAACAAGAAAGGGACGGTTTGCAGCAATTACAAATTACCGCGATCCAAAGTCCATGAAGACAAACGCACCGTCAAGAGGTGAGCTTGTAATAAATTTTTTAACAGGCAACAATTCGCTTTCCGAATTTTCAAAGGAACTTTTATCCTCTTCGGATTTATACAATGGATATAATTTATTGTACGCCGATAAAGAAAGCATCCGATATTTTTCAAACCAAACTAAAAAACAATTGGTGCTTTCACCCGGTATATACGGCTTAAGCAATCATCTATTGGATACACCCTGGCCGAAAGTTGAGAAAAGCAAAAAATCATTTAAAAATATTCTAAATAAAGAATTTATTTCAACAGAAAATTTGTTCGACATTCTTTCCGATTCTTCAATTCCTTCAGATGAACTATTGCCCGACACAGGCCTGGGATTGGAAATTGAAAGAGCCGTTTCTCCCATTTTTGTTAAAACGCCGCAATACGGCACTCGGTCGTCAACGGCAATATTAATTGATTACGACGATAATGTGATATTCACCGAAAAATCTTTGAATGATGATTTGAAAGAATGGTCGACAAAGTCATTTCAATTTAAGTTAATATAGAACAAAGAATTATACAATTCATGCTTCTCCATATCCTTTATCTGGATGTTTTAACATATCTGAGTAATAATTTTTTTATTTTTAGTTAATTGAATATGATTGTTAATAAAAGAATTTTTTTTACATACTTGGTAAGAAGTAATATTATTTTTGCTTGCTGCGAAGAAAGTAAAAAATTCACTAAAATCTTCGGAGTTTTATTATGAAAATTATCGAATGCGTACCGAACTTCAGCGAGGGTAAGAACGAAGAAACATTTTTGCAGATGAAAGAGTCTCTTATTGGAATAAAAGGCTGTAAACTTTTAAGCTTGGAACCGGATGCAGATTATAACCGTGTAGTTGTTACTTTGGCCGGGGATGATTCGAGTATAATTGACGGAGCAATTGCTATAAGCAAATCAGCAGCTTCAAACATTAACATGCAAAATCATAAAGGTGAGCATCCGAGACTCGGTGCAATAGATGTAGTCCCCTTTGTCCCGGTAAAAGAAGCAACGATGGATGACTGTGTTAAAATTTCCGAAACCTATGCAGATCATATTTCAAAGGAATTGGATATACCGGTTTACTTGTATGAATTTGCCGCAAGAAGACCTGAAAGAAAAAGCTTATCCGATATTAGAAAGGGTGAATATGAAGGCTTGGAAGAAAAGTTAAAAGATCCCGAATGGCAGCCTGACTTCGGAACAAATCAATTCAATTCAAAATTGGGAGCAATAGTTACAGGCGCAAGGTTTTTTCTAATTGCTTACAATGTTAATATTAAATCGGAAGATGTAAAATACGCAAAAGAGATCGGAGAAATATTGCGTGAATCCGGTAAAGCAAAACGTGATGAAAGCGGTAAGATAATAAAAGCAAATGGTAAAACCGTTAGAGAGCCCGGCAGATTAAAAAGTGTTAAAGGAATGGGGGTGCTGCTTGAGAAATATAAAATATCCCAGGTTTCAATGAATTTAACTAACTACAATATAACTCCGATTCATGTTGCATTCGAGGAAGTAAAAAAAGAAGCAAAGCGCCTAGGTGTTGAAGTTATGGGTAGTGAAATTGTAGGGCTTGTTCCGTTGGAAGCTCTGCTTCAGGCCGGTAAATTTTATTCCGACGGAAAATATTCCGATGAAAAATCACTTGTTGATTTGGCTATTGAAAAATTGGGATTAAGCGAGCTGAATCAGTTTCATAAAACTGAAAAGATAATCGATTATATGATTTAAGAACTCAATCGAAACAATGTAAATTAAAATTTTTCCTCTGTGAAACTTTGTGTCTACTTTGTGCAACTCTGTGTTACTGTTTTTTAAGAATTACACAAAGTCACACCGAGAAGGCACAGTGGTTTTTCAATATCTTTCAAGAATTAATCTTTTATTCAAATATTAAAAGGCAATTATGGACTTACAAAAATCTTTACAAAATTATTTGGATGATTTATCATCAAACGCTCCAACCCCCGGCGGGGGAAATGTAGCAGCGCTGTGCGGAATCTTAGCTTCTTCTCTCGGACAAATGGTCTGCAATCTAACAATCGGGAAAAAGAGATACCTGGATTTTGAAGAAGAAGCAAAAGACATTGCCGGTAAACTGCAAGAATTACAAGATCATTTTCTTACACTGGCAAAAAAGGATAACGATGCATTTGACAGCGTAATGGCTGCATTCAAACTTCCCAAGGAAACCGAGGCACAAAAATCTTTTAGAAAAAATGAAATCGAAAAAGCAACTATGGAAGCGGCTATTGTTCCGGCGGAAGTAATAATAAAATGCAATCAGCTTCTTCCATACCTGGATACGATTTCACAAAAAGGGAATCAAAATTCTTTATCCGATGCAGGTGTGGCTATTTCATTAACAGCCACCTCAGCTGAAGGGGCTTATTTAAATGTTGCTATAAACTGTTCCGGTCTTTCAAACCAAATTACCGCCAATGAATTTTTGAAAAAATCAGAAATTATTTATCTCGAAATAAAAGAATATTCGGAAACACTAATTAAAAGGATTATTAAATCGATGACGAGGCAATAATCCGAAAAATTTGTGTTGTTAGAACAAAGCGGCAACATTTTAAGATTATATGTTGGTTTTTATTATCTCTTCTATAAGTTAAAAGATTGGTAAGGTCTACCAATATTTTTTTTTATTTTGTACATTTGGTTTTTATAAAATCAGTATATTAATTTATATCTGAAAGACATTTAATTCATCAAATTTTCTGAATCCGTTAAATAATTTTAGAGGTCAAAATGAAGGAAGGCTTAAACAAATACAGCAAAAGATTAACTCAAACACGTTCTCAAGTAGGTTCACAGGCTATGCTGCACGGTATAGGATTAACGGATGAAGATTTTAAAAAGCC
>CAZHBJ010000018.1:0-35594 GCA_964530445.1 uncultured Ignavibacteriaceae bacterium | reverse complement strand
GAACATCAACGGTAACTTCTTCGTAAGGTTCGGAAAGTACTCCATTAATTTCTTTTTGAATTGCATGCGGCTGAGATACTTGAAGTTCAAAACCTTCTCTTCTCATGTTTTCAATAAGAATAGCAAGATGCAGTTCTCCTCTGCCGCTCACTTTAAAAGAATCCGGCGAATCTGTCATTTCAACTTTTAAACTTACGTTTGATTTTAGTTCTTTGGAAAGTCTCTCGCTTAAATTTCTGGTTGTTATATACTTCCCTTCCGTTCCTGCAAACGGTGAATTGTTTACCATAAAGTTCATTGTAATTGTCGGTTCGTCTATTTCAACGAAAGGCAGCGCCTCAGGTTTTTGCGGACTGGCAATCGTATCGCCGATATCAACATCTTCCAGACCGGCTACCGCACCTATATCGCCGGCTTGCACTTCATTGGTATCTATTCTTTTTATATTTTCAAAAGAATATAACTTTGAAATTTTAGCATTTATCTTTTTATCGTCTTTCGTTATCAAAACGATATTATCACCCAATTTTACGGAACCGCTGCTTACCCTTCCGATTCCTATTCTACCTAAATAATCATTATAATCAATTGCTGAAATCAGCATTTGAAACGGCTCTTCAAGATCACAGAACGGGGAAGGGATTTTATTTAATATAATTTCAAATAAAGGTTCAAGTGAAAGATTTTCATCTTCCAAATTAAATTTGGCAATTCCTTGTTTTGCAATTGCATATACAAAAGGAAAATCCAATTGATCTTCATTTGCTCCGAGAGATACAAACAAATCAAAAACTTCATCTAAAACGTCATTCGGGCGGGCGTCTTTTCTATCTATTTTATTTATTACAACAACCGGTTTAAGACCCAGGTCTAAAGATTTTTTTAATACAAATTTAGTCTGAGGAAGAGGTCCTTCTGCTGCATCTACAAGCAGCAGTACACCGTCAACCATTTTTAAGGTACGCTCAACTTCACCGCCGAAATCCGCATGACCGGGAGTATCGATGATATTTATTTTTACTTTTTTATAATTAACACTTAAATTTTTTGCCAGAATTGTAATACCGCGCTCTTTTTCCAAAGCATTCGAATCCATGATGCGTTTATCAACGTGCTGATTGGTTCTCCATGCACCGGTTTGTTTAAGCATATGATCAACCAAAGTTGTTTTACCATGATCTACGTGCGCAATAATTGCAATATTTCTTATATCTTCTCTGAACTTTTTCACATTATTCCTTCGATTTTAAAATATAGACTGCAAATATATGTAGAAGCAGAGGGATATACAATGAAATTGATCAATACTAATTAGTAACGTGAATTTATTACGAAATCAGAAGGCAGTAAGGAACTTCACTAATTTTAAGTAATAATTTGAGTTGTTAAGGCAATTTCTTCTAAAATTGATGAAACTTTTAAGCAGTCTTTCATTGATCCGGTAAAAACAATTGATTTTCCTTTTACATGAACTTCAAACGCATGATCCCTTGCCTTTTTGAACGAACAATTAATAGCCTTAATCAGTTGATAAATCACATCGTCAAAAGTATGCCAGTCGTCGTTATATAAGACTACCCGGTTCGATAGGCCAATGCTTATTTCTTCCTCAACTTCAACCTCACCGGTCGGTTTTTTAACTAATTCTTCTTCCATGTTTAAAATTTAAATAATTATTAAAGAAAATTAAAGATTATTTTAAGAATACTTTTCGTAACATTTTTGTAATTTTGTTTGGTTTGATTTTATAGCGATGTATGGTTATATTTTTTTTAATAAAATTACAAAATAAACGGAGGTTTAATGAAAATAGCAGTATGTATAAGCCATGTTCCCGACACTGCTACTAAAATTAAAATAGGTCAGGATGATAAAAAGATTGATCCGGCCGGTGTAACTTATATTATTAATCCTTACGATGAATTTGCGGTTGAAGAAGCATTAAAAACTAAAGAAAAATTAAATTGCGAGGTTGTTGCATTAAGCGTCGGAGGAGACAATAATAAAGAAACTATAAGAAAAGCTTTGGCAATGGGAGTTGATAAAGGAGTATTGCTTAAAGACGATAATCCGAGAGATTCCTTTGCCGTAGCAAAAGCGCTGGCTGATGAAATAAAAAACCAGGAATGTGACCTTGTATTTATGGGAAAACAATCGGTAGATTATGATAATTCCATTGTCGGTCAGCTTACTGCGGAATTATTGGATTATTCTTGCGTAACTGTTGTTGTTGATTTTAAGATTGAAAATGATAAAATAGTTGCGGAAAGAGAGATTGAAGGCGGAAAAGAAGTAATGGAAACACAATTGCCTGCAATTATTACGGCACAAAAAGGATTAAATGAACCCAGATATGCTTCATTAAAAGGTATTATGGCAGCAAAGAAAAAAGTTATCGAGGAAAAACCAGCTGCTTCTTCAGAAAATTTAACTGAAGTATTAAAGTTAAAAATGCCGCCTACAAAACAACCGGGTAGAATTTTAGGAACCGACAGTTCTGCTGTACCCGAATTGGTTAAATTATTAAGAGAAGAAGCAAAAATACTCTAAAGGAAATTTTAATATTATGGCAAATAAAATAATTGGTATTCTTGAACAACGAGAAAATAAACTTAAGAAAACATCATTTGAAGTTCTTTCCGTTATAGCTAAGCTTGCCGGCCAATTAAACTTGCAGCAGGAAGCAGTTATAATTGGAAACGAAATTGATAATTTAAATGAATTATCCAAATACGGAGCAGGAAAAGTCACGCATTTTAAAGGCCCGGAATTGCAAAATTATTCTTCCTCTGCATATAAAGAAATTATTTCCAGCTTTGCGAAAGAAACAGAAGCAGAATATTTAATATTTCCTAATTCATCCTTCGGCAAAGATTTAGCTCCGCTTGTTAGTATAAAATTAAATGCCGGCTGTTTAATCGACTGCATTGAGCTTGATGCATCATCAGGTGAACTAATTGCAACAAGACCCATATATGCGGGAAAAGCTTTGGCAGAAGAAAAGTTATTAAGCCAGGTAAAAATAATAACTATAAGACCTAATGTTTTTAAGCCGGAACCATCGGAAAATTCGACTAATTTGGAAATTATAACTAAAGAAGTAGATTCACCAAATTTAAAAACTAAAACAATTGAGTTTAAAAAATCCGAAGGGAAATTAGATGTAGCCGAAGCCGACATTATTGTATCCGGCGGAAGAGGATTAAAGGGCCCTGAAAATTTTTATCTTGTTGAAAATTTAGCCGAAGTTTTAGGCGGTGCAGTGGGAGCATCGAGAGCTGCAGTAGACGCCGGATGGAGACCGCATAGAGAGCAGGTCGGGCAGACCGGGAAAACTGTTTCACCATCTCTTTATATAGCTTGCGGAATTTCGGGAGCAATCCAGCATTTGGCCGGAATGTCTTCATCTAAATATATAGTTGCAATAAATAAGGATAAAGATGCGCCCATATTTTCCATAGCAGATTTTGGCATCGCCGGAGATTTATTTGATGTATTACCGGTATTAACTGATGAGATTAAAAAGCTTAAAACATAAAGAGATCGGAGTTTTAGTTGCAAAAAATTCAATGTGAAATATTAGGATTATCCTCAAGCCCTTCAACTGGAGGAGCTTATGCTATATTACTGAAAGAAATCAGCGGAATTAGGAGGCTGCCGATAATTATTGGAGCATTTGAAGCACAGGCAATCGCTTTGGAAATTGAAGGTATTAAACCCCCGCGTCCACTAACACATGATTTATTAAAACAGGTTATTGATAACCTGGGAGCATCAATTATTGAAGTTATTGTGGATGAACTCCGTGAAAATACTTTTTATGCAAAAATAATTTTAGAAATGTCTTCAATGACAAATGAAATCGACAGCAGACCAAGCGATGCAATTGCATTAGCAGTAAGAGCTCAAGCACCTATTTATGTTTCCGAATCTGTAATGCAGATTGCTGCATTTGTACCTTCGGATGAAAATGATAAAGATTCTATCACGAAGGAAGATATAGAAAAAGATGAGGAATCAGTTCCTATGACTAAGGAAGCCAAGATTGCCGCTTTGCAAAATAAATTAAGGGAAGCAATAGATGCCGAAGAATACGAAAGGGCAGCAAAGCTGAGAGATGATATTCAGCGGTTAACAAACAACAATTAAATTATTTAGCTGAATACCTTTTTTCCGATATTACATTCCAAACACTTTTCTCGAGAACAGAAGTTGCGGAATAGTTCAATCATTCCCTGATACAATACACTACGTTTCCACGCATCATTTAAAAATAATGTTGTGGAAACTTCATTAACAAGGTTATTTTCGCTCTTCTGATAAAAATTAAGGTAGACTTTTATTGCACGCTGGCTAAGTTCTTTTTTATCAAATATTTCAAAGTAAATTGAGATAATAGGAAGAATTATATTTACCAAAATTTCATCTGCCCTTGATGCACCGATAAAATAGTTTATAGGAACTTTAGCCGGCTGATCAAAGATATAATGATTTCGCCAAAAGCCGTCTCCCTTTACAATAAAAAGAGATCTTAATGAACTTGTTAAATTATTAATATTACTTGTCTTCTCAATTTTATCTATCAAATTCGGAATAAGACTTTCCCTTAAAATTTTAAATAATAATTTTGAACCTCCTGCAATTCTAATGGTAGGGAAATTCTGCGGTCTTAATTTAAAGAAATGCCATTGTGCCGAATTATAAATTTTACCGTCATATTGACTTTTAATAGAATTCCAGATTTCAAAGAGTCTTTTAGTATATGACGAAGTCTCCTCATCCGGCAGATTTTGAACATCCGGCATTAATCCACTTACATTAAATAAAACAGATTCTATCACAAGCCTATAATCTTCCTTTATCTTAATTGAATCAAGGAAATTTATATCTGCCGACTTAGCCAGGGATCTCATTATTTCTTTGTTTTTCGAATAGCCCAAAGCTTCGAATACATATTCGTAAATAAGCTGCTGCCAAATTACTAGGTTGCTAAAATCTTTTTGTGTAAAAGTTTTATTGAAAAACTTTTCATCGAGTTCATATTTAACTATCGGCTCTTTTAAATTGAGTTCCTTTAAATAAATTAACTCCTTTAGCCTTTCAAGCATCTTATCACATTTGCCTTTAAATCTTCTTAAACCTAGATCATAAACAAAATTCAGTTTCTCTTTTTCACTAACTTCCTGATTAATTATTTGACAGGGCATTTTGTTTATTCTATTCTTGCGTTCGGAAAGTATGGCTCTTTGTAAAGTTTTGCTTAAATCGCTTTGAATAAAAGATGTTAGAGAGACAGACTGAACTTTTCTACCCTCCGAAGTAAAAACATATCCCCTGTTAGATTCGTTATTCATTGTTGCATGAAGTACGACCGAATTATACTTCTTATTTATATTATGCCCGTGCGATTTCCAATCGGTATAATAACTGTCTATTTCGATATCGCCAAGGTAGGTTATATTACCTATTTTAATTCTTGCATTTAAAAAATCCGGCCCTCCGACTTCCTTGTTCTCTGTTCCGATATCAACAACTCTGATTTGCTGGCCATCATTTGTTTTTAATTCTTTAACAAATTTTTGTTCTTTCCAAATTTCATAAAGAAATTTTTCATGTATCTTAGAATTATTTTTCATCTTATAACTATTCCCTCTCGCTTTGAATTACAAAACAGATGAAGACTTTATCTTCCCTTTAAATAATTATTTATATTCCTTCATTTATTTGTTTAATAATTACAAAGTAATTTTTATACTTTCGAATCATATAATATTTAAAAAATTTAATTTTGCCGATAAAGGCACATACCACATCTTTAGATTCATGTTATTGTTAGTTCCGGCCACTCTTTTAATGTTTTTTATAGGATTTAATTTTAAGACTGGTAATTGATTATTTAATTTTAGATTTGAAGGCTTGATAATTTCATGAGGTTGAAAGAGCAGAAAGCTTTTACATTTTTTCCTCTCTTCTTTATCCGGAGGTTCCTTTATTTTATATTGAATCATCGCTTTCTTCCCTTTTTTCTACATATTTCCTAAACAGCAATACAACAAATATACTATTTGTAAACTTATATATTTTTTTAATAACCTAAAAGCTTATTAACATTATTATTTAAGGCCTTAATCTCATTTTCAGCGGCTTTATAAAAATCCATATTATTGGATTTATAAATAATACCTCTGCTTACATTAACTATGTAATTATCTCTTCCGTTTTGTTTGAAAGCTGTTACAACATCTTCAAGGCTGCCTCCTTGAGCACCGACTCCGGGCAATAATACAGGCAGCTTATCGAAGCTTTGTATGTTTTGTTTTAATTCTTCCGGTTTTGTAGCTCCGAATACAATACCGCAATTGTTATTTTTATTCCATGTTTTTACCTTTTCAATCACCTGTTGAAACACAAACAAGCCGTTTACAAGTTTCATCTTTTCAAAATCATCCGAACCCTGATTAGATGTTAATGCCAATACAAAAATAATTTTATCTTTATATGAAAGGAACGGCAGAATTGAATCTTCCCCCATATAAGGATTTACAGTAATTGAATCAAAATGCATATTATCAAATACTGCTTTTGCGTACATAGCAGATGTATTTCCAATATCACCCCTTTTTGCATCAGCAATAATCAAAACATCTTCCGGAATTAATTTTATCGTATTTTCAAGAGCCGATAATCCTTTATATCCCATACTCTCATAGAAAGCAAAATTTATTTTGAATGCGGCAGCATATTCAACTGTTGAATTTATTATTGATTTATTAAACTCTAAAACCGGTTCATCCATTTTTCTTAAATGAACGGGGATTTTATTTATATCGGTATCCAGGCCGACGCAGATAAACTTGCCTTCATTATTTTTACTTTTCAGTTTTTCCAAAGCATTCATTTATTCTATTCCATATCATTTTAAATTCAATTTAATATATCAAGTATATTCTCTTCTTGTCCTGTAGATATTTGCAGCTACACCAAGCATTAAAACATCAGCTAATAATGAACTGCCGCCATAGCTTACAAATGGCAGCGGAATACCGATAACCGGCATAATACCAACCACCATTCCAATATTAATAAACAGATGAACAAAGTAAATTGTAAGTATACCTACCAGGGTAAGACTAAGAAATTCGTCTTTTGCGGAATTAGCTAGCTTGAGAATACGCATAAATAGATACAAGAATAAAACCAATACTAAAATTGTACCGATAAATCCAAACTCTTCGCCGATTACACAATAAATAAAGTCTGTCCATTGTTCGGGAATAAATTGCAATTGAGTTTGACTGCCTGCAAGAAAACCTTTTCCCCAAAATCCACCAGAGCCTATAGCAACTTTTGCCTGTATTGCATTATAACCAGCGCCCAACGGATCGGCGGACGGGTTTATAAATGATCTTATTCTCGTTTGCTGATGCGGGCTTAAAGCTTTGTAAACATAGCTGGTGAAAAAACCTGCGCCTAAATTTAACGCAAAAATAGATGCACTAAAAAATAAATCTTTTTTAAAAAGGATTAAGCATAATAGAACAATAAATAACCCGCCTATGAGATAATAAATACCAAACAGCGAAGCAACAGCTACAACACCGGGAGAAAGGACTACAAACAGTCCGAAAAGACTAATGCCCTTCCAGAATAACAGCGCAAGAATTATTCCTATAAAAACAAATGACGTTCCCATATCCGGTTCCAACATTATCAATGCAATCGGAATAAGACCAATCCCGAGTGCAAACAAAATATCCTTAAAAGTTTCTATATTGGTTGTTCTTCGGCTTAAAAAAGCAGATAAGGCAAGTACTGTCCCCAGTTTGGCAAATTCTGAAGGTTGAAAACCCATTCCTTCCAAACCCAGCCAGCTTTTGGCTCCGGAAATTCTTTTACCTACTATTAGAACAATAATCAACATTAAAATAGAAACCAGGTATGACGGAATAGCTAATGTTTTAAAAGTATTAGTCGGTAATGAATAAGTGATAAAAAAAATAATAAACGCGGCTATTCCCCAAATAATTTGTTTATGAAAGTTACCGCTGGCTTGCGGGTTGTTCAATGTAGAACTGTATATTGCAGCTAATCCGATAAGAAATAATATTAAAGTAGGAATAACCAGGCCTAAATCGAATTTATCATTTAGCTTATAATCAATTCGCAACGCCGGCACCTATTATTTTTGTATTTAAATTAGGAACAGACTTCTTTTTATCTTCTTTTAATTTATCTTTTTCCAAATATGCATCAATCATTTTTTTTGCAACCGGTGCTGCATAAGTAGCACCGAAACCTACGTTCTCTATAAAAACGGCAACGGCAATTTTAGGATTATTAAAAGGAGCAAAACCAATAAATAATGCATGATTTTTTCCGTGCGGATTTTGAGCCGTACCTGTTTTTCCCGCAATTAAAATATCTTTGGAACGAATATTTGTAGCAGTTCCGGATCCGTTTACAACTAAAAACATTCCTCTTTTAACTATATTAAAGATACTGGAATCTATACCAATATTAATTTTTTTATAGCTGAAAGGGACGAGTTTTCTATCGTTGTTTGTTAAATAACCTTTTACGAGATGCGGAGTATAAGTAACTCCATCATTTGCAATTAATGCAACATATTTAGCCAATTGAATCGGTGTTACACTTACTTCACCTTGACCAATACCAAGGCTTGCCATAATACTTTTCGGCCAATCAGGTCCGTATCTTTTAACATAATAGTTGGAAGTAGGGATAAAACCGGAAACCTCATCACCAATATCAATATTAGTTTTATGCCCGAAGCCGAATTTATTTGCGTATTCGTCCCACCTGTTCATCCCTATCTTATAAATTAAATTATAAAAGAAAACATTACACGAATGTTCAATTGCATGCACAACATTTAGTGTTCCGTGAACAGCATCGCATTTAAAATATCTTCCATAAAATTCCTGACCGCCTCTACAAGTAAAAGTTGTTGCTGTAGTAATTATCCCGGAATTAAGTGCGGCTACTGCTTCCATAATTTTAAAAGTAGAACCGGGCGGGTTAGCCGCCATAGTTGCTCTATTAAAAAAAGGTTTGTCCGGATCGTTATATAATTTTTGCAGATATTCCTTAGAAGTGACATAAGAAAATTCACTTAAATCATAATCCGGTGCACTTGCCATTGCTAAAATCTCACCTGTTTTAGGTTCAATCGCAATTGCGGCACCACGTCTGCCTTTAAGAGCTTCTTCGGCTGCTTTTTGAACATCAGAATCAATTGTTAATTCAAGGTCTTTACCTTTTACGGAAGGTACATCTGCTTCACCGTTTTTATATTTTCCTATTTCTTTTCTTTTTGAATCAACAAGGACATAATCGAAACCTTTTTTTCCGCGTAAAATTTTTTCATATTCCTTTTCAATACCGCTGTATCCTATATAGTCACCGGGCTTATAATAATCTTTGTATTTTTTTAATAATTTAGGAGTTATTTCCTTTGTATAACCGAACATATGCGACCCGCGAATGCCTGCCGGATATCCACGCTGCATTTCAACGATGTAATCTACTCCTGGCAGGTGTTCAGAATTTTCTTCCAGCCATGAAACAACTTTAAAATCAATGCCGCGTTTTATTCGGACTGGTATAAATTTGGAGAATACCTTATTTTCTTTTAATATTTTATTTATATAACCAGGCTTTTCTCCAATTTCAGCTTCTATTATTTTATTTAATGAAGTATCATAATCAACAGGTGTTATTCTTAAAGTATAAGCAGGGATATTGTCAACAACAACATTCATATTGCGGTCATAAAAAACTCCTCGCAGTGGAGTTTCTTCTATGGCTTTTATACTATTACTGGCAGCTTTTTCACTATAACCGGTATGTTCAACAATCTGCATTTGAAAAAGACGAAATCCTAATGCAGCAAAACTACCGACAATAATAAAATAAATAATTGATCTCCTCTGAAGAGATGCAAACTTGTCCGCACTCAACTTATTCTCCTCTTGGGATAAAAGATAACGATAAAGATGCTTAGTACTGCGGTATAAATTCCGGGCAGCATACCCTGATTAAAAAACAAGAGTATAAAATTTGTATTTAGATCTATCGTAGTAAAGAAAGCTCCAATAACTTGATCAACAACCGAACATAAGAGAACTATCATCAAAAATGAATAAGATTTTAAATAATTATCAACCTTATTTTCATTAGAAAAATATCCTGCAATAAAACCTGCTAAAGTTTTGGCAAGCATTGTACTGCCTAATAAAGTACCGGTTATTAAATCAAAAAGAAATCCATAAATGAATCCTAATACAGTTCCGTACATTTGCCCGCACCGCATAGCATAGAAGACAAGAAGTATCATTATCAAATCTGGAGTGATTCCATTTATTGCAATTAGAGGAACGATAGTAGTCTGTATTACCAGCAGAGGAAAAAATAAAAGAATAGATAATATATAATGTGAACGCATTTATTTATGATTATAAAAATTTAATTCCAGGCCCTTAATTTCTTTATTTTCTACAATTCCTAAAACAAAAACATGTTCCGTCCGAATAAAATCAACAAATGGCTTTACTTTAACTTCGTTAAAAATTCCGGTTTCAACTTTACTTAAGCCGATAACCACACCAACCGGCAGAGGCACCGCAATAATTGAACTTAAATCCGAAGTAATTATTCTGTCTCCCGGCTCAACGTCATAAGTCTTCGGTACATCGATTATAACCAGATTAGTGCCATTCCATTTCATTATTCCATCAATACGGCTTCTTTCATCTTTTACAGTTAGTTTTAATTCAGTATTTTTCAAAGTTTTTACAATTGAATAATCCTTTGATGTAGAACTTACGATACCGACTAATCCGAATTCATTTATAACCGGCATTCCTGGCTTTACACCGTTTTTAGTACCGGTATTTAAGGTAATTGTATTCTGATATTTAGACAGGGATTTTGAGATTATTGCAGCCGGGATTAATGGATACTTGGCAGTATCCTTTAACGCCAATAAATTTTTTAGTTCAGTATTTTCTATTCCGTACTGCCTTAATTCACTAATCCTAAGCATTAGTTCCGCATTCATTTTTCTAAGATGATTATTTTCACTTCTAACATTTGAAATATTAACTACATCCGATACAACGGAAGTAACAGCGGCAAAGGCTCCGAATGCTAAAGATTTTACTTTTCTTACGGCAGGTTTCTGATTTAATGAAAGTATAATAAGACTAACAATTAAGAGCGCAACCAGTACAATATATTCTTTAAAATTCTCCCAAATGTTACTGAAGATTTTATACATCAATATCTTCTGTTACGAATTAAAACTTTTGAGAAATGATTTAAATTATCAATTACTTTACCTGCGCCTCTAACAACCGCAGTAAGCGGATCTTCAGCTACATGAACAGGTAAATTAGTTTCCATTCTGATTCTTTCATCCAGCCCTTTTAATAATGCGCCTCCGCCGGTAATCATAACTCCCCTATCCAAAATATCCGCAGAAAGTTCGGGCGGTGTTCTTTCAAGCGACTGCCGAACAGCATCCACAATTTGAACAATAGCTTCATTTAAAGCTTCTCTAATTTCTACAGAACTTACTTCGGTAGTTTTGGGAATGCCGCCGACAAGATCTCTGCCTTTTACTTGAATTGTTATCTCTTCCTTCAAAGGAACCGCAGAACCGACTTCACATTTTATAGCTTCGGCAGTTCTTTCACCAATAAGTATGTTATGATTTTTTTTGAAGAACTGCATTATAGCGTAATTCATTTCGTCGCCGGCAATACGAATTGATTCTTCATTGACTATACCGGATAAAGCTATAACAGCAATTTCCGTTGTACCTCCGCCTATATCGATAATCATACTTCCAACGGGAGCTTCAACGTCAATGCCTATTCCTATTGCCGCCGACATCGGCTCCGCAATAAGATGAACTTCCTTTGCACCTGCATGTTCAGCGCTGTCTCTTACGGCTCTTTTTTCAACTTCTGTAACGCCGCTCGGAACCGCTACTACCACTCTACGGCTTGATAATGCACCGGCTCTGACTTTCTTTATGAAAGCCCTTATCATGCCTTCGGCAATTTCAAAATCCGCAATAACACCATCACGCATAGGACGGGTAACTCTTATTTCCTTATGCTCCCTGCCCTGCATTTCTTTGGCCTTATTGCCGAGTGCTATAATTCTTTTTGTGTTTCTATCGAAAGCAACGATAGACGGCTCATTAAGAACTATACCTTTACCTTTAACATAAATTAAAGTATTTGCTGTTCCTAAATCGATGGCAATATCTGCCGAAAAAAAATCGAATATTCCCATAAGCCCTCTTAGTGTTTAAAGTGTCTTATACCTGTAAAAACCATTGATATATTTTTTGAGTTTGCAGCTTCGATTACTTCGGAATCTCTTACAGATCCACCCGGTTGAATTACCGAAGTGGCGCCGTATTTAATAATTTCCTGCAGTGTATCAGGGAAAGGGAAAAAAGCATCGGAAGCAGCTACACTTCCTTTTAACTCCAACCCGTGTTCTTGAGATTTTAAGAATGCGATTTTTGCCGAATCAAGTCTTGACATTTGTCCGGCTCCTACTCCCAAAGTAGCTTTATCTTTAACAAAAACTATTGCATTAGATTTTGTATGTTTACAAACCTTCCATGCAAATTTAAGATCATCCAATTCTTCTGGCGATGGTTTTTTGTCAGTTGCAATTTTTAGATCATCTTCATTTAGAGTTTCACGGTCCGCATCCTGAACAATTACTCCGCCAGGTATATTTTTAAAAGTAATATTACTATCACTAATAGGTTTCAACTGTTTCAACAATCGTCTATTCTTTTTCTTAGTTAATATATTTTTCGCTCCAACTGTAAAATCCGGGGCGCATACTATTTCTAAAAAGATCTCATTTAATTTTTCAGCTACAATTTCATCAACTGTTGTAGTAAAAGCAACTATCCCTCCGAATGAAGAAACCGGATCACATTTTAGAGCTCTCGTATAAGCATCCATGGAATCTTTACCCATAGCAGCACCGGCCGCATTTTGATGTTTTATAATTGCACAAGATCCTTTACCAAGGTCTTCCACCAATTCAATAGCGGCAATTAAATCCAAAATGTTATTATAAGATAATTCCTTTCCGTGAAAAACTTCAAAATAATCGCTGAAATTTCCGTATAGTGCAGCTTTTTGATGAGGGTTTTCACCGTAACGTAAAACTTTTTCTTTCGGATAATTAATTCTTATATGAGTTGGCTCGAAATTAAATTTACTTTCAAGAAAATTCGAAATGTAAGTATCATAATCGGCGGTATGAGAAAAAGCCGCTACGGCAAGCTTCAACCTGGTTTCTTCTCCAACTTGTCCCTTGTCTAATTCCTCCAAAAAAATATCATATTGTGAAGGATCGGTTAAAACCGAAACATAATTATAATTTTTGGCTGCAGCTCTGATTAAACTCGGTCCGCCGATATCAATATTTTCTATTATAGAATTTAAATCCGATTCTGGATTTCCCGCAACCTTCTTAAAAGGATAAAGATTAACACAAACAATATCGATTAAAGGAATATTATTTTTCTCAACCTCCTTTTGATCTTCTTTATTATCCCGTCTAAAAAGAATTCCTCCGAAAATTTTGGGATGCAAAGTTTTTACTCTTCCATCAAATATTTCCGGAAAACCGGTTAATGTACTTATTTCTTCAACCTTTATACCTGCATTACTTATTGTTTTTGCCGTATTACCTGTAGCAATTATTTTATAACCAGATTTTACCAAACTCCCTGCAAACTCAACTATTTTTGTTTTATCAGAAACACTGATTAATGCTAACTTATCCAATCTATTCTTCCATTCCTATAATTAATTTAGAATAATGACACGGTTATCGATAATTTTAATTTTATCTTCCGCTATTTTATTTACAACATAAGGCAGCAACTGATGCTCAACTTCCAACACCCTTTCAGCAATCTCTTCGGGAGATTTAACATCGGTAATATCCACACACTTTTGTGCTATTATTTTACCGGTATCGTAAGTTAAATCTACAAAATGAACAGTTGCACCGGATACTTTTGCCGATGATTTATAAACCGCCTTATGAACATTTAATCCATACATGCCTTTACCGCCAAACGAAGGCAATAAAGCAGGATGAATATTAATAATTTTATTATGAAATTCGTTTATAACTTTTTCAGGAATTAGTTTTAGAAATCCTGCAAGAACAATTAATTCTATTCCAAGATCAACTAATAATTTATTAAGATCTTTATAACCTATATAACCTTCACCGCTTCCCAAAGTAAAAGTTTTAACATGACTATCCTTTGCAATTTCAAAAGCACTGCAATTGCTTTTATCGCTCAATACAACAACAACTTCAAAATTGTTATGTTTATTTTGAGCATCGAGCAAAGCCTTAAGGTTTGAACCTCTACCGGAAACAAATACAGCTAATTTCACATCCTAAATATATCTATAAATAATTTATTCAAAATAATTTAATATACAAAATAGTCAAAGTAAGGATAGCAATCTATTTAAAAATTTATACTACTCGTCCGATGATAAAGCGAAAAGCAAATTTTTTAATTTTTTCTGATAATCATAATCCGAATAGCTTTTGGCCTCATCAATAAGATTTTGAACTGCCGTTGTATCTCCTAACTTTTCATCGGCTTTTGCAGCATAATAGCATGCAAAAGGTTTTATCCATCTTTCTTCATTTGTATTTAATAATTTGGATGTAATCGCATAATTAAGTGATTCTTTATAATGACCAAGATAAAAATTAGCTTCACTTAAATCCAGATATACTTCGGCTTTTAAATCATCGGTTTTAATATCCCCCAGCATTGAAGATAAAGAGTCGACTGCTATTTTATAATTACCGCTGTCAATAAAATTTTTTGCAATAATTAATTCCTTTTGGGTATTGGACAAAGGATGTTTAAAATAAATTTTCCCTCTCCTTTTGGCAAATATATCATCTTCAATATCCATATTACCTTGATCAGTCAACCCGAAATATTTTTTCGCTTCCGGTCTTTCATGGGTCATTTCATAACAAACAGCAAGCCTAAAGTAGGCTATTCCTTTATAATCATTATCCAAGGAGGTAGCAATAAAATTTTCATAGTATGTTTTTGCCGAATCGAACATATTTTTTTTATAAAAAACATCGCCCATTAAAAAGTTTGAGAATGAAACAATTTGTCTAAATGTTGTGTCTTTGCTTTTTAAAACTTTATTTAGGATTCTTCCCGCTTCATTCAACTTCCTCATTTTAATATTGAGAACGGCATAAGAATAATTAAAGAGCAAATTGGAAGGATATCTTTTGGTCAATCTTTTTAAATAATAATCCGACAAGCTAAAATTATCCGAATACTCCGATAAAATTTGAGACAGATAATACTCTGCCTCGACTTTTGAAATAATTCCTTCCTTTGCAGTTTTCTCAATGTATTCGAGCCCTATTTTTTTATTACCATGTATGCCGGCAAGATTTAACGCCCATTTGAACGCACTTGGAATCTGTCCGACAGCAAAATTATATAACCCCAAACCGAGATAAGCATCGTAATAAGTCGAATCCAATTCAAGCGTTCTTTTCAAATATGATTCGGATTTTTTGCTTGCCCAAACAGCATCTAAAAATTTTTCGGATTTTGAGAATGCAATAGCCCGGTAGCTGTAATCGGAACCTAAAATATACAATATATCAACATCGTCCGGTTCCCTGTTCAATATTACTCTCGCTTTATCAATTGCTGTATCGGAATATGCAACAAATAATTTAAGATTATTTTTATCCTGGTTGCTTAAGTAATACCAAAGGTAAATACTTGCTATGAAATGATATCCCCTCGGATCATCCGGATATTTAGAAATAAGGTTTTGAAAAATCTCATCGGACTTTGCCCAGTCAAAATTGTAGCTGTACTCTAAACCTTTTTTAACGGTTTTGGAAATTGCAGGCTGAGCTAAAAGCGGGGGTTCAGGACAAATTAGAAAGATACATAGAACAATTATGGAGAAGAATATTTTATCCGTATCATTAAAAAAATTAAACATATCTTTTAGTAGTTGCGAACAGTTCTAAATTATTTTCCAAAAGCCGGAAGAATTATTCCTTTACGGGGTTAGCCTTCTTCTTTTCTGCGTAATTCAAAGAAGCCTTGACAAATTCCCTGAATAACGGATGAGCTTTAGTCGCTCTGGATTTTAATTCCGGATGGAATTGACAACCTAAAAACCACGGATGATTAGGAAGTTCGACTATTTCGACAAGCTCCCTGTCGGGAGATAATCCGCTTAAAACCATTCCGTTGTCCAATAAAATCGATCTGAATTTATTATTAACTTCGTATCTATGACGATGACGTTCCGAAATATTATAATTTTTATATGCTTTATAAGCATAAGTATTTTCTTGGACGGAACATGGATATGCACCCAGCCTCATAGTTGCCCCCATATTCTTAATGTTTTTCTGATCGGGCATTAGATCAATTACACTGAATTTATTTTTCTTAAACTCGGAGCTGTGAGCTTTTTTTAATCCGCAAATATTTCTGGCGAATTCTATAACCGCACACTGCAAGCCGAGACAAATGCCGAAAAAGGGAATATTATTTTCCCTGGCATATTGAACAGCATTTATTTTACCTTCAATTCCTCTTTCGCCGAATCCCCCGGGGATAAGAATTCCATGAACACCTTCCAGTAATTTGGCAGCGTTTTCTGTTTCAAAAAGTTCAGCACTAATGGTTCTAACTATTACTTTAGCATTATTTTCGGCGCCTGCATGAACAAAAGATTCCATAATACTTTTATAGGCATCCATGTGTTCTACATATTTGCCGCAAAGAGCAATTTCTACATTGGTATTCGGATTCTTTATTCTCGATACAAGATTATCCCACCCCTCAAGTTTAATTTTTTTATCAGGCAAGTGGAGTTTGTTAATAACTAATTGATCGAGTTTTTCTTTATTTAATACAACCGGAACTTCATATATTGATGAACAATCGTAGGCAGATATTACAGCCTTAGAATCTACATTACAAAATAAAGCAATCTTATCCCTAATATCTTTGGTTAATTTTTTTTCCGAACGGCAAATTAGAACATCCGGCTGGATTCCCAGTCCCAATAAGTTTTTCACACTGTGCTGAGTCGGTTTTGTTTTAACTTCGCCGGCTGAAGCAATATAGGGAACCAAAGTAACATGAATATTCATCGTATTCTTTTTACCGAATTGAAGCATTAGCTGTCTCATTGCTTCCATAAACGGCAAACTTTCAATATCGCCAACAGTACCGCCTATTTCACTGATAATCACATCATACTCTCCGAGTTCACTCAGCTTAGTCATCCTTTGCTTAATTTCATCGGTAATATGAGGAATAACCTGTACTGTAGCTCCAAGATAATCACCTCTTCTTTCTTTGGTGATTACTTCGTTATAAACAAGACCTGTAGTTGTGTTATTGGCCTTAGTCATATTAACATCTAAAAAGCGTTCATAATGACCAAGGTCCAAATCAGTCTCGGCACCATCGTCGGTAACGTAAACTTCTCCATGCTGAAACGGATTCATTGTTCCGGGATCAACATTTATATACGGATCAAATTTCTGAATGGTGACTTTAAAACCGCGCTGCTTAAGAAGGAGACCGAGAGAAGAGGCAGTAATTCCTTTCCCTAAAGAGGAAACAACACCGCCCGTTACAAAGATAAATTTGACTTTTTTTCTGGAGGCCATACTCTCTGATTTTGTTTTTTAAATATAGAGTTTCTAATTACGAATTTCAATTTCGTTTTAATTAAAATTTAAAGAAACGTGAAATTTTTATAAAAAATTTTTCAATAATACATATTTATTGATTATCCGAGGAAACAAGTGTTGAAAATTGGTTCCTGCTATAAAACTATATCGTGAATATACCAGGTTGTAACTGATTTTGGTCTGATAATTGAATTAATCACTGTTATATTTATTACCGTTTGAGCTACAATAACCTCGGATAAAGGATTAATACCTGTTTTTTTACCAATCGCTTCGCTTCATCACGCCATTCTTTCAATTTCCCGGAAAGTTTATCACATTTAGCGTCATTAAATTTACTTTAGATTCACAATAGCTCAAGGGTAAAATTTTTAATTGAAGGCTATAAAATACTTGTTTTTAACCATGTTTGCAATAATGAACAGAGAACAGTATTTATACCTGTGATTTTCAATAATATGTGTTAAGTACTTAATATTTAAAATGACATAAAATTAGATCTAAATTTATATTCCTGAGAATTTGCAAAAAAGTTAATATTTTTTGAAAGTCTGAATAAATAACTGACCTATAATTTCTTCTTAAATTAGAGAAAATATAAGTAAATTTGGATCGGTTCTATCGATAATATAGTTTTAGGATTAAAATCATTAAACCTTCAATCTTTTTGTTGGTCTAACTATTATAAGTTATTTTATTTCAAAAGAATTTAATACCGTATTTTTATTGAGAATAAAAAAGTTTTAAATTCATTAATTACATATTTAGACGGATTTAAATATTGAAAATCTTCATTAGAGTATTTACAGCAGCATTTATTCTGTTGATGTTTAGCGAACAAATTAATGCGCAAAATAGAGATTCCAGCTTAGCTTTTAAAAAAAATCGACCAAATAATACAGCGTATTACTTTTACCGCCCTGATTTATCATATCAGCTCTGGCAGCATTTCAATTTAATTAAAGATGCAAATAATGGTAATGCACTTGCCCAGCATGAATTAGGAATCCGATATATTACAGGGCAAGGATTCCCGGCTGATACGGTAAAAGCAGCATACTGGATAGGAAAAGCAGCCAAACATAACTTACCCGGCGCATGTTATAATTACGGTATTCTTCTAAACAACGGCTGGGGAATAAAATGGAATCCGTTTGAGGCTTTTGAATATTTTAAAATAGCGGCTCATAATGATATGCCTCAGGCAGAATATGTAATGGGAATAAGTTACATTTCCGATCTTATTGTTAAAAGAGACTGGGGTAAAGCTTATCGCTGGATAAAAAAATCTGCCGATAACGGTTTTAAGCCGGCAAAGGAAACACTAAAAGAGTTAAAGAAAAATATTTCATTCTCAAATATAGATACTTCCGTTAATTCTATTGTTAATATTAAACAAGACACTTCATCCAAATTAGATAAACTTTCGTCCGGTAATGCATTAAACTCCGGAAACGGATTGGTTTTTATAGATTTCAACACGGTAAACGATACAGTTGGAGATATTTCGAATAAAACAATTTTAAGAGATATTTTACATCCTGGTGATGAAGGCCTGGCAAATGCGATGCATTTAAGTGAGAAAGAAGATACTACATTTGTTTTCGATTCCACGAGTCTGAAAAAATTAATTGATTTTGCCAATGCCGGAAGTCCGGAAGCTTTAACATTGCTTGGGCGATTATACGAACTAGGTATTCATTTTCCGAAAGACATAATAAAGGCAGCAGTATATTATATTCGCGCAATTAAAATGGATTCTCCAAGATCACCTGTATTGCTTTGGAAAATGGCAAAGAAAGATAATTTTTATGAAGTTCTTAAAAGCCGTACCGATAATAAGGACCCCGCGGCAATGTTTGTCTGGTACGGTCTTTATACGCTCGGATATAATGTTCAAATTGTAGAAAGCGATGCATTAAAACTTTTGAAAAATTCGGCAGCACAGAATTTTATTCCATCATTAAATGAATTAGGGCTAGATTATTATACGGGAAAATTCGTAAAGAAAAGCCAGCCTAATGCTATTTCTGTCTGGAAAGCTGCGGAGAATTTGGGAAGCAGCGAGGCCAAGCTTAGAATTGCAATTGCAAAAATAAATGGGCCATTAACTTCAACTAACGATAAAAAATTGATATCCGAAATAGATTCGGCAATGTCCCAAGGTTCCGTATTGGCGCAGGCAACTTTAGCTTATTGTTATCAAAAAGGAATAGGTATGGAGACAAGCATTCCTTTAGCTGTTAAATATTACAGGCTTGCAGCACAAAGAGGGAGTCAATTTGCCTTTAATCAATTAAAAGGGATGTATAATTCTATACGACCGGATAATAAAGAATTCCAATTGAATTAAAAAAGCTATTCGGTTTGTTCGCTTAATACCGTTTTATTTTTTTTAAATCCGGGAACTTGAACTCCCTGTAGTAAGATTAATCCGACGATAAAAAATAAACCGATTGCAAGTGCTGCAATACGCTGGTTTGAAAGATCCGATATAATACCGTAGAATAAAGGTCCGACTACGGCAGATGATTTACCGAACAAACCGTCATAAAATCCAAAAAATTCCGCTTCTCTTTCTTTAGGTGTTAATAATGCCATCAAGCTTCTGCTGCATGACTGCGAAGAACCGATTGAAAGTCCGGCAGATAATCCTACAAGATAAAACTGGAATACAGTTTGTACAAAGAAAGCACCGATAATAACGGCGATCCAGATAATCAGTGTCATACTTATTGTCTTTTTGGGCCCAATATGATCTGATATTATTCCGAAAATAAAAGAACCCAAAACGGCAGTGCTTTGAACTATTACAAAGAAATAAATTACCTGATCATCAGTCATTTTTAAAATATTAGATGCAAAAATCGAAGCAAATGCTATTATGGTAATAATGGCATCGTTATATAAAAAAAATGCCAACAAGAATCTGGAAATAGATGGATATTTCTTATGGATGAACAAGGCTTTTAACGTTTCACCGCTTTTTTTCATTCCTGCACGAACATAGGATTTTTTTAATTGGGTGCTTAGTTTGGGCTCGCTTACGAAAAGAAATAACGGGATTGAAAAAAACATGAAAAACACAGCCGCAACAACAAATGACAATCGAATATAAAAATAATAGTCAGGTGAATTTTGTTGAGGAAGTAAAACCATAACTATTAACAGCACTGCTAAAGCTCCAACATAACCCATGGCAAAGCCGTAGCCTGAAACTCGTCCGAAATTTTTTTTATCTGTTAAATATGGTAGAAATGCATCATAAAATACAAGACCGGCTTCGAAACCTATATTAGCCAGGATAAAAAGCACCAGTCCTAAAATTACATCTCCCTTCTGCACATAAAACATAAAAGCTGTACAAACAACCGAGACAAGAGTAAATATCAGAAGAAATCTTTTCCTATTTCTAGATACATCGGAAATTGCACCCAACGGAGGACTGAGCATAGCAGCTATAATCATGGATATACTGACTGCAAGCCCCCAAAGCCATTTTTTCCCGCCCGCAACGTAATTGGAAAAATATTTGGAATAAATAACGGTTACTATTATTACAGAGAAAGCAGTATTTGCAAAATCAAATAGCGTCCAGAAAAAAATTTTGCTTTTTGACTTCATCTAATCATTTCTTTGAGGCTGGTTTCGAAATACTTTCATCTATTAAACCCCTTCCGGCTTTTTTAAGATTTCCGGATTCTTTTAATTCAGAAAGAATTGCATCAAGAATTCCATTTATAAATTTACCGCTTCCTGCAGTGCTGTATACTTTAGCAATTTCTATTGCTTCATTTATTGAAACTTTCGGAGGGATATCCGGGAAATAAAGTATTTCACATATTCCCATTCTCAATAGAATTTTATCTATTAATGCAATCCTGTTCATTTCCCAGTTGGCTACACGTTCTTGAATCTTTTTATCCAATTCATCCTTATTAGCTAAAACTCTGTGTACCAGATTATCTGCAAAATCTCTATCAACTTTTTCGGTTATATCAGTCAACATCCCGTTAATTAAAGTTTCCAGAGATTCTTTATTCATTGTATAAGCGTACAATATTTGTAGAACTTTTTCGCGGACGATTCGCCTTTTAAATATAGCGGACATAGAATTTTACTTAAATTAATTTACCAGTTATTTTGAATTTTTACATTTTAAGCAGGTTTTTAAATTCTTACAATAATCGATATTTTAAGGATAGTTAATCTGCTAATATTATTAAAAATTTACACAAACAAAATAAGTACAGGCTTTACAAACTACAAACAAAAATTGGGAATGTATATGATTTAATAATTATTGATCACAATCATAAAAATTTCCAATAATCGAACTATCTTACAAAGCAAAAAACCAAAAAACAGTTAATGCAATGCTTTCCTTCATTTTATAGAAAAGCTCACTCTGAAAACTTAAATTCAGATCGGAAGGTGAAACCTCGGCAGGCACGTTAAAAAATCTGCAAATTTCTAGTACTCTCGCCAGATGATAAGCATCCGAAACAATTATTACTTGGCCTATATTTTTCTTTTTAAGTATTTCATCTCTAATATATTTAATCTGTTCCACGGTAGAAACAGTTTTCTTTTCCAGCATAACATCGGAAAGATTAATATCCGATAATTTTATGTAATTGTATGCAACTTCAGCTTCACTTAACTCTCCAGGCGCATTGCTGCCGGTTAATTGAATTTTATTGATAATTCCTTTTTTATAAAGCTGAACAGCTTTATCAACCCTTGCAGCCAAACTCGGGCTCGGTGCATTAAACGACCAAACTGCGGCACCCAATACAACTGCAATATTAACATTATTTTTATTAGCGCTATATTTTTCATTATTATTTTTTTGAACGTTTATAAAAACGAAAGCAAAGAAAAGCAATAAGAACAATAATACAACTGAATTGACAATTCCTCTTAAAATTATTAAATCTTTAGAACCAAATGAAACCATCCACAAAATCATCATAAAAACAAACTGCATAAATTGGAAAAGAATAAACAAAAATCCGACAAATATTTCACTTAAAGGATGATCAAGAAAATAAATATCAGGTAACGGTAATTTAATTTTTGTGCTTAATACCGATAATAAAAGGAATGCCGTAATGATAACAGTATTCGCAATTATAAATTTACTATTGTAATCGGATTTCAATTTTAATGTATAAATAATAAGACCAAAAATTGTAAGGGAAGTAAATATTAAATTAAAAATATTTCCTATATACAAAATGTTAAAATCCGAAAACGGCAGGTTTTGATTTTGGTATTTAATGTAATATAGAAATACCAAATCAATAATAAATATAACGCATGCAATAAACGTTAAAAAATATCTATTTTTAAGTTGAAATATTTTTAGATGCATAAAGTTTTCAAATAAGCATTTTCAATTTATAAAATATATAATCCACTACATTTTAAAAGACAAAATAAAATGAATTAAAGGTAATATGAAATAGTCGTTTAATAAAAATATATGGGGATAAATATTTAGAAATTAATATAAATAAAGTTGGGAATGGAGAGATTTACATTTAGCAAAATCAAATTTTATAGAGGCTGTTTCAAAAGTAATTTTCTATTTAAAAATCCGTGAAAATCAGTTTAAATCTGTGTCATCAGCGTTCCATTATTCAGAAAAATATTACTTTTGAAACAGCCTCAAAATCAATTATTCAATTTGAAAAATACAGGCACTTTAACCTGAACATTTACAGGTTTTCCTCTTTGCTTACCGGGATTAAATTTAGTTTCCTCAACAGCCTTTAACGCTGATTCATCACAGCCTGCACCTATTCCTTTTAACACTTTTGCTTTAGTTACATCGCCGTGTTTATTAACAAAAGCCAGAATAATAACCCTTCCCTGAATTTCTGACCTTATTGCTAGCTCCGGATAAATAATCTTTCTCATAATGCCTTCAATACCGCCTATTGGTGTCGGCATGTATTCAACTGCTTCAAAGTAATACGGTTCTTTAGTTGTTTCTCTTTTAATAGGCGGCGGAGGTGGGACGCCAATCCTGGCATTCCAATTTATTTCCGATGGACCGATGTTGACATCAGTTAAAACATCAGCAGAAGGAGCAGCAATAGGTATAACAGGTCTTGGAGGTGGAGGTGGGCGTCTTTCCAGTTTGGTCTGTATAATATCTTCAACCCTAACTTGCTCCGGTGACTTTTGAATAATCTCCTCAGTTGGTTTAAGATGAGGAAAGAATTTAAAAGCTGCTATCAAAAATGCTAACGAGATAACCAGGCTTATTTCAAAGAATCTTTGATATTTTGCTCTTAAATCTGCAGCTGCATTTTTAATATGTATCATTTTAACCCCTTTCTTTAACCACTAAATTATTAGTAAAATTTTTTCTCTCCTTTCACTTTATAAAACTCCGGAGGTTCCAATGATTATAAAAATATATAAAATTACTTAAGCATCTTAAATAATCTGATTAATATTTCTGGAACATCAGCCTAATTGATTTTAAATTCAGAAGGAGATTTCTTTACAAGAAGAGAAATAATTTATACAGCTGGCAAGTAGAAATATTAGAATTAAAAATAAGATTTGATTCTACTTTAAAACAATTTTGAATTTTTAACGGAAAGAATTATACAAAGTGATTTAATAAAAAAAGCGCCTTAAAGGCGCTTTTAAAATTAATTATTTAATCTAAAATAAACCGGCACAGTAACCTGAACATTTACAGGTTTACCTCTTTGTTTACCCGGATTAAATTTAGTTGCCTCAACAGCTTTTAATGCTGCTTCATCACAGCCTGCACCGATACCTTTTACAACTTTTGCTTTAGTTACATCGCCTTCTTTATCAACAAATGCTAAAATAAAAACTCTTCCTTCAACACCGGCTCTTTTTGCTATTTCCGGATAAACAATTTTGCTTTGGATACCGGCTATTCCACCAATAGGAGTGGGCATTTGTTCAACTGCAACAAAATATGTCGGTTCTTCTGTTTTAGCTTTCTTTTCAGGAGGAGGCGGCGGGGCACCAACATTAGCATTGACATCAAGTTCGGTTGAACCGATGTTAACATCTTGCAAAACATCCTCGGATGGAGCAGCAATTGGTATTGCAGGTTTCGGAGGAGGAGGAGGACGGTTTTCCTGCCTGGTTTGCTGAACATCTTCAACTTTAAATAAGTCTTGTGATACTTGTGCAATCTCTTTTTGTGGTTTCAGATGCGGAAAGTATTTAAAAGCTAATATCAACAATGCTAATGAAATAATTAGGCTTATTTCAAAAAATCTTTGATATTTTGCTCTTAAATCCGCTATTGGGTTTTTAATACGTGCCATTTTAATGCCTTTCTAAAGCAACCTTTTATTTATAAAGTTAAAAAACAAATCCGATAAAAATTTAACCTTTATCTGTTTTTACTACAAAAACTTCTTGAGGTTCCACAAATTAAGATTATTTATAAAAATTATCTATGCTAATTTAAAATATTTTTTTAATTAATAGAAAAAATATAAAAAAAAATTTTAAGATTTAACAGTAATATTTATGGAATTTGCTAAAATATCACACAAACGTTTTCCTTAAAAACTTAATTGCCTTTGGTAAATTCTTTATAATTTCATTTGCCGTATAACCATATACCGTATAATTATTTAGAAGCAGATCGGCAGCTAAGCTGTGAATATAGACTCCGGCGATAACGGCTTTTTCAATATTTTTACTCTGGGCAATTAATCCGGCTAAAACGCCGGTAAGAACATCACCTGTACCGAATTTTGCCATTCCAGGATTGCCGGACGTATTTATCAATGCTTCTCCTCCAGGTGTAAAAATAATTGTAGGTGAACCTTTCAATACCAAATAAGCTCCGGTTTGTTCAGTAAAGTGTTTGCCATGCAAAAGAATATCGCTTTTAAGTTCGGAAATTTCTACTCCAATTAAATTCGCAAATTCACCATGATGAGGGGTGAGAACTGCATTTTGTAAATTTAACTCAGTATAACGTTTATTATCCAATGCAAAAATTGCATCCGCATCAATAACAATTTTTTTATTTTTGTTTTTCTTAATTATTTCCAAAACAGCTTTTTGTGTTTCTTCATCTCTGCCTAATCCTGGCCCAATTGCTATTACATCACACCAGGTTAATCTTTTACTTAATTCTTTTAAATTATTTTCACTTAATATTCCGGTAGAATTATCCTCGTAAGATTCGACGATTACTTCCAATAATTTTTTACTAATTAATTTCCTAGCAGATTTTGGAAATGCTAAAACAGAAGCTCCGGCACCGACTTTTAAAGTTGAACTTGAAGTAAGAACTGCCGCTCCCGGCAATTTTTCCGAACCTGCTAGAACAAATACCTTCCCTGCCGAATATTTATGTACATCCTTGTTTTTAACAGGTAAAAAATGAAATACATCTTCCGGTTCAATTAAATATTCTTTTGTATCAAATCTATCAAAATAAGAATAACTAACGCCAATATTGCCTTTTACAACTTCACCTGTACATACTGCCCCGTCGGAATAGAATAAACCTCTTTTATATTCGCCTAGTGTAATCGTTAAGTCGGCATTAAATGTTGTTTCACCGGAACCCTTATCAGCATCCAAACCTGTCGGTATATCAACAGCAATTTTGTATGAACGAATTTTATTTATATTTTCTATAATTGACTTGTACGGTTCTCTTAAAGCTCCGTGCCCACCGCTGCCTAATAAGGCATCGAAAATTACCTGGTTGCCGGTTAAATATCTTAAATCTTTTTCCGAACCGTATTTTTTTATGAATATGTTTTCATTCTGCTTAGAAAGGTTTGAAAGGATTTTGTAATTTGACAGACAATCCGGGGACATTTCGTTTTCGGATCCAATATAAACAACATTCACTTTAAAATTATTATTAGCAAAATGCCTTGCAGCGGCAAATCCGTCTCCCCCGTTATTTCCCTTACCGCAGACAAATCCTATTTTTTCAATTTTATTTTGAATAATAATTTTTTCAGTAACAATTGAAAAAATTTGCAGAGCTGCATTTTCCATTAATACAAGACCGGGAATTCCCAGTTCATTAATGGCGTAAGAGTCAACTTCTCTAACCTGATCAGTTGAAAATAAAGGTATCATAATTACCTAATAGTGTACAAAAAACCTTAGGAATGAGAATATTATTTTACAGAAAGTTATTTATCTTAAAAAAGATGTAATTAAACTTAGAATCGATCCCGGAGCAATTCCAATTACAATTACCAATAATACTGAAATAACTACTGCCAATAGCCCTGTATTGCTTTTTTCAAGTTCTAATTCTCCCTCGGCATCGTTAAAATACATTAGAACAACAACTCGTAAATAGAAATACACACTAATTACACTGGAAAGTACTCCAACAATTGCGAGCCAGGTAAGATGAGCTTTTATAGCAGCAATAAAGACATAATATTTACCGAAGAAACCTGCAAAAGGAGGAATACCGGCAAGTGAAAACATAAAAACGGCCAGCATTGCTGCCAGGAACGGTCTTCGTGAAGATAATCCCGCGTATGATTTCAGATCAAGATTTGAGTCTTCTTTTCCTTCTATTAATGCAACTATACCGAATGCGCCTAAATTCATAAATGTATAGACAGCTAAATAGAAGATAATTCCGGCAATGCCTTCAGAGTTCCCTGCTGCCAAACCTATAATCATATAACCGGCATGGGCAATTGAAGAATAAGCCAGCATCCGTTTTATATTAGTTTGAGAAATTGCAACAATACTGCCGTAAAGCATAGAGAGGACGGCGATAACAGCTAAGTACGGTTCAAATGCGTTGCCGGAATGACTTGTAAACAATACGCCCAGAGTTACAATTATTGCGCTGAAAGCAGCAGCCTTACCACCGGTTGAAAATAATCCGGCTACTACGGAAGCAGAGCCCTCGTACACGTCCGGGACCCACATGTGAAAAGGGAATGCCGCAATTTTAAATGAAAAACCTATTAGAAAGAGTAAGACTCCCGCATCAAATAAAAGATCCCCTTTAAGAGATACAAACATAGATGCAATCATTTCAATTGAAGTAGTATGTGCTGTTCCATAAATTAAAGCAATTCCGTAAACAATAAATCCGGTAGCAAAAGCACCTAACAAAAAATACTTTAAAGCGGCTTCATTGGCTTTTAATTTTTTCCTATTTAACCCTGCTAATGCATAAAAACTGACGGACATTACTTCCAGACCGAGAAAGATCATAAACAGATCTTTAGCTCCTGCCATCAGCATCATACCGAGAACGGAACTTTGCAGTAATATATAAAATTCACCGTATCTGGTTCCGTATTTTTGAAGATAATCTATAGACAGCAGTGAAACAACTGCAGCTCCAAAAGTAAATATGAAGAAAAATATAAAAACTATACCGCCGGTTGCCAGCATATTTTGCATTACAATAGAAACGGAATCGACTGAAAGCAGCGAATAAAAACCTGCGGCTAAAAATATAATTATTGAAACCCAGGGCAATACCTTTTCACTTTTCTTAAAATACATTTCAATACAAAGTGAAATAAGTATTCCCGCTCCTAAAATTACTAAAGGTAAAATATTTAAAAAATCATTAATATTATTCAGCATACTTACTCTATAAATAAAATGTCTTCGTCGGTTTTTTCAATTGTTAATTTATGTTCATCCTCGATATGAACAACCAGCTTTTGATGATTATCAAAGTCAAATATGTCTTTATCTTTATCAACCGCAATTATTTTAATTGATTCGTATTTTGAAACTACATCTTTTAAATTTTTAAATTGCTTAAAATAAATCTCGGTAAAATCAGCAGTTTCACTAATATCAACATTTTTCGAATCTTTGGAGAAATCCATAATTATATCATCGTCGATTATTACCTTTAAGATATAACAATTAAAAGGTAAAATCGCTCTATTACCGTAATATAAACCTGTTAATCCTTTACTAAGCGTATCTGCAATTGTTCCCATTATTTAACCTTTCCCATAAAAAAACAAAAGCCATATTACCGTATAAATCGGTACCAAAATAATTAATGAATATTTAATCATATAAGCAAAAAAGCTAGGCATTGTTATACCTGCTCTTTCACTAATTGATTTAACCATAAAGTTGGGGCCATTTCCAATATAAGTAATTGCGCCGAAGAAAACAGCTGAAACCGAAATAGCCCTTAAATATATAATATCTACCGAAACAAAGTGCTGTACTTGAGATTTAACGGTCACATCCAAACCGTATTTACCCATGGCAGCACTAAGAAAATTCATATAAGTCGGCGTATTATCTAAAACAGAAGATAAAGTTCCGGTTGACCAATAAAATACGCCAGCACTTAATTCGTTTCCCAAAACCGAAGCTTCATGTGCAATTAATTGAAGTGCAGGAATCATTGTAGCGAAAATCCCTACAAAGAGAAAAGCAACTTCTTTTATCGGCTCAAAATCAAACTCATTATCTTTTAGAATTTCAGGGTTTGCTTGTTTATAGGATAAGTAAATCACCAAAAACATAATAATTTCTCTAAACCCGAACGGAAGCGGAGCTAAACTCGGAACCCAGGGCATAACAACAGGATCGATGAATACTGCACCGATTATAACAGCAAGATAAATTAAATTTTTAAATCCTTTAAATTGAATTTTACCCGTATATTCAACCGGCTTGCCGGAATCTTTTTTATTATGAGTATCAAAGAAATAAAATACAAGTAAAATTAAAATCAGTGCAGGGATCCATATATACCAAACATTTTCAATTACCCAGAAAAACGGTACTCCGCTAAGAAATCCTAAAAACAATGGCGGGTCACCTATAGGTGTTAACGCTCCGCCTACATTACTAACAATAAAAATGAAAAAGATAATGTGGTAAGGCCTAATACGGTCTTTATTCATTTTAATGAATGGCCTTATCAACAGCATAGATGCACCGGTTGTACCGATAATATTCGATATTATAGCTCCGAATAATAAAAACAAAACATTAAGTAGCGGAGTTGATTTACGATCGACTTTAATAAGGATTCCACCTGAAGCAACAAATAACGAACCCAACAAAGCAATGAATGAAATATACTCGGCCGAAGTGTGTAGGACACTATGATAATCTTTTAATAAAAACACATAATAACCGACTACAAAAGCTCCAAGTAAAACCGAAACTTTCGGATAATGTTTCTCCCAAAAGTGTTTATAGAATAAGGGCCCGGTTGCTATCATCAAAAGTAGTAAAATGAAAGGCAGCACCATGTAAGTTGCAGGTAACGCATGTTCTACCGTACCGCTGGCTGCCGTATGAGCTAATGTATCAACCATTGTTTTATTAGCGCCTGTATTTGCCGCAAAAGCTTCAATATTTAGAAAGAACAATCCCAATATTATTGATGAAATTAAATACTTTATTTTATTCCGCATTCAGCCATCCTACTTGATACTTAAATTATTGGTAGGAACGACTTGTTCAATCACCGCATGTGTAGATTTAGCAGATACTTTTAAGAATGTACTTGGATAGACGCCAATCCACACAATAAAAATAAAGATTGGGATAAGAACCAGTATTTCCCGTTTATTCATATCTGTTAGTTCGTTCATTTTCGGATTTTTCACTTCGCCAAAAACAACCCGTTGATACATCCAAAGCAAATAGACGGCAGCAAAAATAACACCGCTTGCTGCGAATACCGTATACCACCAGCTATTCAATACCGGCGAACTAAATGAACCTAACAAAATTAAAAACTCACCCACAAAGCCATTCAGTCCGGGTAATCCGATAGATGAAAGAGAAGCTATCATTAAAAAGACGGCAAAAATAGGTACTATCCTTGCAATACCACCGTATTCCGATATTTCTCTTGTATGAGTTCGTTCATAAATAACTCCGACTAACAAGAATAAAGCGCCGGTAGATAACCCGTGATTTACCATTTGTATAACCGCACCTTGAACGGATTCCTGAGTAAGAGCAAAAATTCCTAATACGACAAAACCTAAATGCGCAACAGAAGAATAGGCAACCAGTCTTTTCATATCCTTCTGCACCATTGCCACTAATGCCCCATAAATAATTCCAATAACTGCTAAAATGGAAATGAATGGTGCAAAATGTACTGCTGCCTGGGGAAATAGAGGTAAACAAAACCTTAATAAGCCGTAAGTTCCCATTTTTAGTAATACGCCTGCAAGTATAACACTGCCTGCAGTTGGCGCTTCAGTATGCGCATCGGGCAGCCAGGTATGCAGCGGGAATAGCGGAACTTTTATTGCAAAGCTTAAAGCAAAAGCAAGGAACATCCACTCTTGAATATTTGTTCTAATAGTAGGTCCGACACTGTATAGTTCAAGTAAGTTTGTTGAAAAATGACCTAATGAAGATGATGCATATACGGCTATCCAAATTATAGCAACAAGCATCAAAAGACTACCGAACATAGTATAAAGGAAAAATTTGACGGACGCATAAATTCTTCTTTTGCCGCCCCAGATTCCTATTATAAAATACATCGGGATTAACATTGCTTCCCAGAAGATGTAAAATAGGAATAAATCTAGAGAAACAAATACACCTAGCATTCCCACTTCAAGCATCAGCATAAAGAAAGTGAATTCTTTAACTCGGTGATTAATGCTCTTCCAGCTTGAAAGCAGAGTTAACGGAGTTAAAAAAGTAGTCAGCATAACAAGCAGAAGCGAAATGCCGTCAATACCTACATAATAGCTGATGTGCAGATTTGCAATCCAATTGAATTTATGAATAAATTGAAATCCGCCTTTGTCAATATTATAATTAAAGTATAAAAATAGAGAAAGAATAAAAGTTAGGATAGAAAACATTAGCACTAAATATCTAATTAGGTTTTCTTTCTTCTTTCCTATGAATAAAAGAGAAATTCCTCCTGCTAAAGGAATAAGTAATAAAAATGATAATAGATAATTATTTTCCATAAATTATAAACTTAGGATTAACCAGAATAATGCTAAAACAATACCGAGCATCATTACCAATGCATAAGATTGAGCAATACCGTTTTGAATCTTTCTAATATATTTGGAGATAGTCCCTATTAAAGATGCAACTCCGTTTACAAGTCCATCAATTATTTTACTGTCTGCAATACCCCAAAGAAACATTTCAGAGCCTTTTACTATTGGAGTAATAACAGCTTTGTCGTATGCTTCATCAACAAAATATTTATTAAACAAAAGATTATACAAACCTTTAAATTGTTTGCTGTATTTATCCGGAAGTTTTGTATTCTTAATAAATAAGTATCTAGCATACCATATACTTGCCACAACACCAACCACCGTAACCGTCATTAATAAAATTTCCTGGGAATGAGTGTAATTTCCAAATGTCATTAATTTTGAATGTGCATTTGCAAAGACCGGTTCCAGCCAATTAGCAAAAGCATTACCGTCTTTTCCGGCAAATAATTCGGGCAGGCCTATAAAACCTCCTATAACCGAAAGCACTCCCAAAACTATTAAAGGTATCGTCATAACTTTCGGAGATTCATGCGGGTGTTTATCATGTCCGAATCTTTCCTTCCCTTCGAAAGTTAAATATACCAGCCTAAATATATACAAAGCCGTAAGTAATGCGGTAAACGCACCTATAAACCAATAGAAAAAATTACCGTTGGCATAAGAATCCCATAGTATTTCGTCTTTACTAAAGAACCCTGAAAAGGGAGGGATTCCGGAAATAGCTAACGACGCAGCAAGAAAAGTTAAATAAGTAACGGGCATATATTTTTTCAAGCCGCCGAAGTGTTGGATGTTTTGATCTTCATGCATTGCATGTATAACCGAACCGGCGCCGAGAAATAAAAGAGCTTTGAAAAATGCGTGGGTCATTACGTGGAAAATTCCTGCAGAAAACGCACCGACCCCCAAAGCCAAAAACATATAACCGAGCTGACTTACGGTAGAATAAGCAAGAACTTTTTTAATATCGTTTTGTACTAATCCGATTGTAGCCGCAAACAATGCAGTTAAAACACCGATAACTGCAACTACAGTCATTATTGCAGGGGCAGAAGCATAAATGATTGAACACCTGGCAACCATATAAACTCCGGCAGTAACCATTGTTGCCGCGTGGATTAAAGCTGAAACCGGCGTTGGACCGGCCATTGCATCGGGCAGCCAAACATATAAAGGAATTTGAGCCGACTTTCCGGTTGCACCTATAAAAAGGAATAAAGCAATTAAGTTGAATGTACTTGTGGGTACATTCATTGCACCTGCTCTTGTAAATACCTCATTAAAATTTAAACTGCCGAAAGTATGATAAATAAGAAACATTCCCAAAAGAAATCCAAAGTCCCCTATCCTATTAACTATAAAAGCTTTCTTAGCAGCATCACCCGTAGTACCTTTTTCAAATTTTTTATCATACCAGAATCCGATTAACAGATAAGAACAAAGACCGACACCTTCCCATCCTAAAAATAAAAGGACGAAATTATCACTTAATATTAAATTCATCATTGCAAAAATGAATAAATTCATATAAGCAAAAAATCTCCAGAAAGCCTTATCTCCGTGCATATAGCCAATGGAATAAACATGAATAACAAATCCTACCCCTGTTACTATCAGTGCCATTACCAATGATAATTGATCGACCTGGTAGGCGACATTAATGTTTAATCCGCCGACATGCAGCCAGCTAAAAAGATTTATAATAGTTTGTCTTTGATCTACAGGTAATGATAATGTTTGAAAGAAAGCTCCGAGTACAATTAAGAATGAAAGTCCTATTGTTCCGCTTCCGATAGCGCCGACTATTTTTTCATTTTTAATTTTTCTTCCTAATAGACCGTTGAAAATAAATCCAAGCAGCGGTAAAAGGACTGTTAAGTAAATTATATGAATCATAAAAATTTATTTACAAATAAAATTTCGAATTTAATTTAGAAGCTTACCACTTAAGGATATTAACTTCATCAATATTCAGTGTTAATTTGTTTCTGAACAAAGCAATAATAATTGCAAGACCGACAGCAGCTTCTGCTGCAGCTACAGTCATTACAAAAAATACAAATAACTGTCCGACAGAATTTCCCATATAGGATGAAAAAGTGACCAAAGTCAGGTTTGCGGAATTAAGCATAAGCTCGATAGACATAAAAACAATAATTGCATTCCTTCTTGTTAAAACTCCGGTAACACCAACAATAAACATGAATGCGCTTAAAATCAAAAAATATTCAATTGGTATAATCATAATATTATTCAAATTTCTTTTTTGCTAAAACCAAAGCACCGATTGTAGCTGCCAGCAACAAATAACCGGCGGCTTCAAAAGGTAAAACATAATTAGTATACAATTCCCTTCCGATTTGCTCTATCGTTCCGGCTTTTACACTTGCCGCTACAGTTGGGTTAATCGTGGCGGAAGGTTTAGATAAGAATATCATATAAACAAGCTGAATAAATACCAAGGCAGCGATAATAATAGCTAAAACTTTTATTTGAGGATGAGAACTGAAAAACTTTTCTTTTTCCGGTTTTAAAAGCATTATTACAAAAAGGAACAATACCATAATTGCACCGGCATAAACAATTACCTGAACGACAGCAATAAACTGGGCGTTTAATAAAAGATATAGCCCCGCTAAAGCGGCAAAATTTAAAACAAGAAATAAAGCGCTTATAACAGGATTAGAACGAGTAATCATAATTACGGCAGAAACTGCCGCAACCAAAGCAAATAGTATGAATAAAATTAATTCTAAAGACATTATTTTAATTTTTGTTTAGGTTACGTTACAAAAAATATTAATTACCCAAACCTTTAAGGAGTATTTCTATAAATCATTCTCGGGAACGGTATTGTTTCTCTAACATGATCCAAGCCGCAAATCCATGCAACTGTTCTTTCCAATCCCAAGCCGAATCCCGAATGCGGAACTGATCCGTATCTTCTTAAATCAAGGTACCATTCAAAAGCTTCTTGAGGAAGATTATGATCTTTAATTCTTTTTAATAAAGTTTCATAATCATCTTCCCTCTGACTGCCACCGATAATTTCTCCATAACCTTCCGGAGCTAAAACATCCACAGCCATTGCAAACTTATCATTTTCAGGATCTCTTTTCATATAAAATGCTTTAACTTCCGCCGGGTAATGATGAACCATCACAGGTCTGTCAAACTGATTAGAAACTATAGTTTCGTCTCCTCCACCAAGATCGTTTCCGTATTCAAATTCCATATTATTTTTTTTCAAAATATCAACGGCTTCATCATAGGAAATTCTCGGAAGCGGTTTTTTAACATTCTTTAGTTTAGTAGTATCGCGTTCCAAAACTTTCAGTTCTTCTTCTTTTTCTTTAAGTATAGTTTGAACCACATATTCAAGAAATTCTTCGGCTAAATCCATATCATCATACAAATCGGCAAAAGCAACTTCAGGTTCAACCATCCAAAATTCCGTAAGATGCCGCCTGGTTTTTGATTTCTCGGCACGGAAAGTAGGACCGAAGGTATATACTTTTCCCAAAGCCATAGCACCTGCTTCCGCATACAACTGACCGGATTGTGTAAGATAAGCTTTACCGAGATCAAAATAATCGGTTTCAAAAAGCGTAGAAGTTCCTTCGCACGCAGCAGGAGTTAAAATAGGCGGATCCATTAAAGTAAATCCGCGATTATCAAAGAAATCTCTGATTGCTTTAACCAGTCTATGTCTAATTCGAAGAATAGCGACTTGCTTACTCGATCTTAACCAAAGGTGACGGTTATCCATTAAAAATTCAACAC
>CAZHBJ010000017.1:0-35813 GCA_964530445.1 uncultured Ignavibacteriaceae bacterium | reverse complement strand
CATCCGTCGACTGACGGATAGCACTCGGCGTTTTTAAGATTTTCGGGTTGGTCGCCTGCCGGCTGGTTCCGTGTTAGCTGACTTTTTTAAAGTGTTCGTACAAAATCAATAAACCTACCTTCGTCAGGCAAACTCGATTCCGGTGCGTACCATGAAAATTATTTACCTCCGGCTTAATCTTTAACACTATTAATAAATAAAATTTCCTGTTTGTTAATCAATGAGAAGGCAAAGTGGTTGCATACGTTGTTATATTTAAGCAAATTAACATTTATTAAAAAAAAGATTAAACTAAAATGAATTTTATTTTTAGGTTTACAAAGTATTTAATTATCTGCTTGTTTATCAGTTGTATTTTTATGAGTTGCTCGAGAGACCTTCTACCGGTTGAACCGAAATCTGTGAATTATACTAAAATAGGAGGAGAACAGAATGGCTATATGTCTTTAGATAATTCTCCTTATTGGATTACAAAAGATATAATTGTTGATTCGAATAAGACCTTAACAATAGAAGGGGGAGTACGTATCTATTTTAGTGATTCATCGAGAATATTAGTTAAAGGTCAGCTTAATTGTTTAGGGAGCCAATCAAGTCCCATCCTATTTTCAGCTAAAGAGCAATATTGGAAAGGAATAATAATTAAAGCTTCTTCAAAGCCTTCCGTCCTTCAATTTGTTATAGTAGAAGATGTTGATTTAGCTAATACTTATGATTCAACTCAGAATGGTGCTGTAGATATTTCCGGCGCGAATGTAACAATTAGTAATTCAATTTTCCGGAATAATAAGTCAAATAGTGGCGGTGCGATATCTGTTATGCATTCTAATTCAGTAATAACCAATAACATATTTTATAATAATTATGCAGTCGTATACGGCGGTGCAATTCTTTCAAGTGAATCATCTAACAAAATTATCAATAATACGTTCTATAAAAATACCGGATTTAATTATGGAGGTGCTCTTGTATTGTTAAAACCTGTTTTAGAAGATGTACAGAATAATATTTTCTATCAAAATACTTGTAGAAGCGGTGATCCCAGAATATCATTCGTTCAAACAGATTCTAGTCATTATGTTGTGCAATATAATTTCGTAACTCTTGGAAATACATCACCTTTATTTATTTCGGAGACTAACTTTCATTTAAAGGATTCTTCCCCTTGTATTAATGCCGGTAATCCTTCATCGATATATAACAATTTAAATGGAACTCGTAATGATCAAGGGGCGTATGGCGGACCTTTAGGCCAATGGTAAAATTAGTATTGAATATATACAAAACATCTCATTGTTATATAAAAATCAAGTTTATATATTCAATACAAATAAATAAAATAAGTTACGGTTGATAAGAGTGGTGGTAAACTTCGTAAGAAATAATTAAATTTTAAAATACATTATATAATTGTTGGTATAGTGTATTGTAAAAGAATAATTATTTTTTATAGTTAAGCGTTATGGTAATTTTTTTTAGATTTTTTTTTGACAATATTAATATCAATTAGATATGGATAAATATTATGAAATTTATTTTTGTAATTGTCATATCTCTATTTATGACTGAAGCATTTATCAAAGCACAATCCGAAGATAAAAACTCATCCTCTCCGCTTATAACTACTGCAAACGGTGTTATTGAAGGGATCAACGATTCGGGAGTAGACATATTTAAAGGAATTCCATATGCACAGCCGCCAGTCGGCTCTTTAAGGTGGAAACCTCCTCAACCGGTTAAAAACTGGTCAGGTATTCGTAAAGCAAAGCAATTTGGTCCTGGCTGCTTGCAGCTTCCTATTTTTGGTGATATGAAATTTCGATTTCCCAAGAAGAGCGAGGACTGTCTCTATTTAAATATCTGGACACCCGCAAATAGAGGAAATATAAAACTACCCGTACTTGTGTACTTTTTCGGAGGCGGATTTCTTGCAGGTGACGGATCGGAATATAGGTATGATGGAGAAAGTATGGCCCGCAATGAAGGAATAGTTGCAGTTACTGTTAATTATCGTCTTAATGTGTTTGGATTTTTTGCCTATCCCGGATTAACAAAAGAATCTCCCAATCACGCCTCGGGTAATTACGGTTTACTCGATCAGGTTCAGGCGCTTCGCTGGGTAAAACAAAACATAGCTGCTTTCGGAGGTGATCCTGATAAAATTACAATAGCCGGAGAATCAGCAGGATCCATGTCGGTCAGCGGACTTATGGCATCGCCCCTGTCAAAAAATTTATTTCAAGGGGCAGTTGGTGAAAGCGGCGGTCTCTTTGGTCCTTTGTCTCCGGTATCACTTTCAAAAGGAGAAGAAAGGGGAATGAAATTCGCTAAAATGGTAGGTGCTCATAATTTAAGTGAATTGAGGAAAATTCCTGCGGATAGCCTTTTAAAAGCCACAGCACAGAGAGGAGCACCTTATTTTTCCGTAATTATCGATGGTTATTTCCTTCCTGATAGTCCGGAAAAGATTTTTGCAGAAGGGAAACAAGCTCATGTACCTTTATTACTTGGATGGAATTCCGAAGAATCCAGCTATAGGCTGCTTTTAAGTGGGAAAAAACCGACTCCCGAAAATTTCATTTCTGTAATCAAGGATTTATACGGTAATAATGCGGACCAGGTACTTAAAATATTTCCTCATGCAAATGATAAAGAAGTGATTGAATCAGGTAACAATTTAGCGAGCGATAGATTTACAGCTTTCAGCACATGGAAATGGGGAGATCTACAAACACTAACAGGTGATACGCCGGTATACATGTATTATTATTCACACCCTCGACCAGCTATGAAGGATAATAGTAATCAGAATGGTCCAACTCCATCTGGAGCAGTTCACTCGGCGGAAATTGAATATGTAATGGGTAACCTTCCTACAAACCGGGTTTACGACTGGCAGCCTGAAGATTATAAAGTGTCGCATATATTTCAGGATTTTGTAACTAATTTTGTTAAAAAAGGCAACCCGAATGGAATGGGATTACCGGTTTGGAAACCTTTAAATCAAACCAAAACCCGTTATATAATGCATATTGATGTGAATACACGGCTGGAACCGGTTCAACATCGAGAACAAATGTTACTTCTGGATCGATTCTATAAATAATTAATATTATTTATAGATATAGTATTCACTTTAAGATCATCACAAATTAAGGAATTATTATAGACTCGAATCCGGATTTAAAAATAAAATGATTTTCTGTCTTAGTTTATTTCAAGTTAACTGATTAAAAAGCAAAGATTTAATTAAAACGTTTTTTTTAATAGAAAGAATTTGACAACAATTAATTTGTTTTTAAAATTTATAAGAAAAAAAATAATTAAATACTTATAATTTGCGGATGTTAAAATTATCGGTTAAAACAGTACTTTATCATTAGCTTACATATTTTGTGTTATCTTTCTTCTCTTTCGCGTCAGTCTGAACCTTTTTTACTACATGGGTTGGCCGCCACAGACTTATTTACAGATTAGTTATAAATTGCGTCGTATATTTAAGCATAATAATTGGAGGTAGAATTATGAAAAGGTCATATTCATTTATTTTCATATTTGTCCTATTGTTGTCCGGCGGATTATTTGCACAAAATCAATCGAATGTTAAGGTCGACAGTATTGTTATTTGTACTTCGGTGGAAAATAGACAACCTATTGGAACAGATTCTGTCTTTTCATCGGATGTCGGGAAATTATATTGCTTTACAAAACTTAGCAGCGAAACAGATACTTCGGAAATTTCTCATGTCTGGTTCTACAACGGCAAACAAATGGCAAAGATTAATTTGCCTATGAATGCAAAATCATGGCATACATGGTCGGCAAAAACTATCATGCCTGCATGGAAAGGTGATTGGCGGGTAGAGATACAAGACTCGGAAGGCAATGTTATTTCCAAAATATCTTTTAGATTAAAATAAGGTAGCATGTAAGCTTATAAAGCTTTTCTATTTAATTATTATTTATAAGGTATGTAAAGGGATGAAAACATTAGGTCTAATCGGTGGTACTACATGGGTCTCAACCATTGATTATTATAGGCTGATTAATCAACAGATAAATAAAAAGCTCGGCGGTTTAAACTCTGCAAAAATTTTGCTTTATTCGGTTAACTTTGCCGAATTCAATCCGCCGACCGATCCTAAAGATTGGGGAGAAATTACACGCAAGTTTACGGATATATCAAAGAACCTTGAAAAAGCCGGAGCCGATTGCATAGTTTTTTGTGCTAATACGCCTCATATTATTGCCGACGAAATTCAGAAAATATTAAATATACCTGTAATTAATATTGCGGAAGAAACTGCAAAGGTTATCTCTCAACATAAATATAAAAAAGTTGGATTATTAGGAACCAGAATTACTATGGAACAATCTTTTTACAAAGATAAATTATCTGATTATGGTATTTCAGTAGTAGTTCCCGATTGTAAAGAACGCAAGTTTATACATTCTTCAATACTGGATGAAATGGCTAAAGATATTTTCAAAAAGGAAACAAAACAAAAGTACCTTAATATTATCAATAAGCTTATTCCGGAAGGTATTGAAGCAATAGTATTAGGATGTACGGAAATTCCTATCCTTATAAAACAAGAGGATGTTTCGATCCCGTTATTTGATACGACTTTAATTCATGCTTCGGCAATAGTAAACTTTGCTCTCGGCACATAATAAAGTTAAATTAAGAATAGTCTTTATTTGGTATTAAATGATTCGATTCGGAAGAATAAGCAATATATAATAATTGAAAGTTTTATGGTAAAAAAGGATACAATTAAAAGAGCTTTAGATATATTGGAAAAAGATAAGATCAATAATATTGGTATTATAAATTTCTTAAAGAACAATCTGATTTTAAATATTGATATTTTAAATGAATCCGTACTTGTTGAAGGAATAAGTGACTTTAAATGGGTTTATATATCTTGTAAAGATAAAGATAATTTAAAAGTCATAAAGGATAAACTAAAAAAGGATGATAATAACTTTGCCTTTGTTGATGAATGGATGCTGCCTATTCTTACGGACGGTAAAGAAATACTATGGGATTTAAAAGCAGTTCAATTCTATTTGCCTGATGATATAAAAATGTTACCTATTAAATATAAAACTTCGGAGCTGACAGAAGCAGATGCTGCCGTTGTATTTAATAACTCCATTTATCAAGATTATATTTCGGAAGAATATGTAAAAGAAAGAATACATAAAGGAATAAGTGCCGGAATATATGAAGATAATAAATTAGTTTCCTGGTCAATAACGCAGGATGACGGGGCAATAGGATTCTTGCATACTCTTAAAAATTTCAGAAAAAAAGGATATGGAAAAGCTGTTACGTTTTCTTTAATAGAAAAATTAAGGAACAACGGGGAACTTCCGTTTGCGTATGTAGAGGAAAATAACCAGGAATCAATGAATATACTATTAAAACTCGGGTTCAAACAAATTAAAAACGTTCATTGGTTTCAAGTGAAATAAATATATTATTCGGCAAAAATAAAATTTAAGAGAAAGATGAAATAGATCTATAACTTATCTCTATATTCTATCTCCTATCTTCTCACTCATTCTTCCTCATCCTCCTGTTTCCGGTTTTCTTACTTAATTTTAACTCTTCTTAACAAAAGTGAATTCGAAACAACGCTGACCGAGCTGAATGCCATTGCTGCTGCAGCGTAAATTGGATTTAAAAATCCCAACGCAGCGACTGGAATACCGATGACATTATAAATGAATGCCCAAAATAGATTCTGCTTTATTGTTCTTAAAGTTTTATTTGATAACTTTATCGCATGAACAACACCGTTAAGATTGCCGTTTATTAATGTTATATCTGAAGCTTCAATAGCAATATCGGTTCCAGTTCCGATAGCAATTCCAACATCTGCCTGTGCAAGGGCGGGGGAGTCGTTTATTCCGTCGCCAACCATTGCAACAAACTTACCTTCCTTCTGCATTTGTTTTACCTGATTGGCTTTATCTTGAGGCATAACTTCAGCTATTACTTTGTCAACACCTGCTTCTTTAGCAATTGCCTCGGCAGTCTTTTTATTGTCGCCGGTAATCATTACAACTTCAATTCCCATTTTCTTTAAATTAGATATAGCATCCTTAGAATCAGGTTTGATTGTATCTGCAACTGCGATTACCCCGGAGAGTTCGCTGTTAATTGAAACGAAAATTGGTGTTTTACCTTCATTAGCTAATGTCATGGAAATCTCCTCAGCTTTATTTGTATCTATGGAATATTCCTTCATCATTGCTAAGTTGCCAATTGCAATCGCCTGGCCTTCAACAACACCGGTTAATCCTAGGCCAGTTAAAGAATTAAATCCTTCAACATTGTTTAGCGGTATATTTTTACCTTTTGCATACTCTACAATAGCTCCACCTAAAGGATGTTCTGATTTATTTTCTATGGACGCAGTAAGCTGCAGCAGTTTTTGTTCCTCATATCCGTTCAATTTAATAATATCGGTAACCGATGGTTTTCCTTCTGTAATAGTACCGGTCTTATCAAGAACTACACTTTTAATTTTATGAGCACCTTCCAAACTTTCGGCATTTTTAATTAAAATACCGTTCGATGCACCTACGCCTGTTCCAACCATAATTGCTGTCGGTGTTGCTAAACCTAAAGCACAAGGACATGCAATTACAAGCACAGCAATAAAATTAATCATTGCAAATGTGAAAACAGTACCAACGGCAAAATACCAGATTAAAAAAGTTATGAGCGCAATACTAATAACTGTGGGAACAAAAACAGCAGCAATTTTATCGGCAAGGCTTTGTATAGGAGCTTTGGAACCTTGAGCTTGTTCCACCATTTTTATGATTTGTGAGATTACGGTATCCTTGCCGACCGCAGTTGCCTTAAATGAAATACTTCCGTTTTTATTTATCGTACCGCCTATTACTTTATCATCAACATTTTTATCAACAGGTATACTTTCACCCGTAATCATTGATTCATCAATCGAGGTACTGCCCTCCGTGATCGCACCATCTACCGGAATTTTTTCTCCCGGTCTTACCACTACTATGTCATTTATAAGTAAATCGCTTAAAGGAATATCCAGTTCATTTCCGTTTCTTATTACACGAGCATTCTTTGGCTGTAAGCCCATTAGCTTTTTTATCGCAGTGGAAGTTTTATCTTTAGCCCTGGCTTCGAGCAGTCTGCCCATTAATATTAAAGCTATTATGGTTGTTGCTGTGTCAAAATAAATATGTCCGCTTGAACTAGTTAGGGAAAGTAATTTAGGAAACAAAACTACAATAGTACTGTAAAGATATGCTGTACCGGTACCGACCGCAACCAGTGTATTCATATCGGCAGAGAAATGTTTTAACAGCTTCCATGTTATTGTGAAAAATCTTTTACCGGAAACAAACATTACAATTGTTGTTGCAAGAAATAATAATCTGTCGATATATTCAACCGGAATAGGAGACCATGTTTGAAACCAGTTAGTCATACTCATCATGCTGACTGCCATTATTGGAACAGTCATTATAGCCGCAAAAATAAATTCCGACTTTAATTGCTTGTAAGATTTCTTTTGTTCCAAATCTTCAGTCGATTCCGAAATACTCAAATCTTCTGCTGTTTCCTGCTCCTTGGGTTGAGGTGCAACTAACTTATAACCTGCATCTTCAACTATAGCGGTAAGCTTTGTAAGGTCGGTAGTTTTATCATCAAATGAAAGAGTAACTTTCTCGGTAGCGAAATTTACATTCACACTATTTACTCCGTCGGCTTTCTTTAAAGCTTTTTCAACCCGTGCTACACAGCTTGCACAAGTCATTCCTTCAACCGGCAACGTTAATGTTTTTATCTCTTTTGTTTCCATGATTTTTCCTATTAATAAAACCGAATGGACAAGATTATTATTTAATATTTCTTATTTTTTAATTTAGCAGTTTATAACCCGCTTCCTCAATTGCATCTGCAAAAGCTTTCGTATCGACTTTATTCTCATCATATTCAAGCTTTGCGCTGCCGATTTGAACATCCTCAACTTTTACATTATCCAGTTTGCTTAATTCTTTTTTAACCGCCATAACGCAGTGATTACATGACATTCCTTCAATTTTCAAATCTGCTGTTTTCATTTTTAATTCCTTTCTATATATAACATTTTATGTTTTATTTAATTTACAATTCAAATTTAATGAATGAGTAAAGTAAGTGTGTTATAAAATTTTTATAAAAAGTTACATCTTTTTAAGGCTTTATTTTAGAGTGACTTAAGACAAGTTATGAATTTTAGATTAGAAAGGGGAATAAAACTAAATTGTTATTGATCCTTAATAAAGATAAATAGTTAATTCTCTTTTAAATGATCGAGCGGTTTGCGGGTGTTTTCAGTCATATTTTTAAACTGGCTTGCTGTTAATCCTGTTACTTTTTTAAATTGATTCGATAAGTGCTGAACGCTGCTGTAGCCAAGTTTATATGCAATTTCACTAAGTGTTAATTCCCCGTATTTTAATAATTCTTTTGCCCGTTCTATCCTTTGTAAAATTATATATTGTTCGATGGTTATGTTTTCAACGGATGAAAATAGTGTGCTGAGATAATGGTAATCCATTCCTAGTTTATCTACGATATAATCCGAGTCTTTTATTCCTGATTGTATGGTTTCATCATCATTTCTAACTAAATCGAGTATTACCAATTTAATTTTTTCAATTATTCCCGCACGTTTATCTTCAATAAGTTCAAAACCGTTTTCTTCCAAAACTTTTCTAATCTTATTTACAGTTACTCCATCCAGTACTCCGTTTACAATAACTTCGCCTAAAATAATGCTTCTTACATCCAATCCTAGTTTCTCAAATTCTTCTTTAACAACTTTTATACACCGGTTGCATACCATATTTTTAATCAGGATTTTTGTGGTAACGGCTCTGCTGTCTTTACTGCTTTGTCTCATCTTCCAAAAAAATTATATTATAAAAATAATTTCACCTCGTAAGTTTAAATAATTTATTACAATATTGTATTGATATATAAATAAATTTCAAAACCTATCACATTCGGAAAATAGTGAACTTGAAATTATTCCTCAACTATAATTCTATCTCCGTAACTCTCCGGTTGAGAAATTACCAGAAAAATAAGATCAATATTAGCCTTATTATATAATTTGTGCGGTGTGCCCGGCAAAATTTCTATCCCTTCATTTCTATTTAAAATTATTTCTCCGGTATCAAATTCAATAATCGCTTTCCCTTCCAGTATACAAAAAAACTGCCTGGTCTTCTTGTGAAAATGATTTACCTCCGAGCAGCCAGGAGGGACTCTTTCTTGGATTATGCTTAATTCTTTTTGTTGAACAAGATGCCATCCGTTGCAATTATTTTCTCAAACATAGTGTTCTGCATTATCAGTGCCGACTTTTTCAAATCCATTTTTCATATTCAATTAATCTCTTTTTAAAATTATAGATTGAAATTTCTAAGGCCCATAAAACCAAAAACACGATATGTAATAGACTTAAAAATTTCCGGTAATCAATAATAAACCTTTATATTCACTAATGAATAATTTAATACAGACAAAACCTGATGCATATCCAAATTATACTTCGAAAATAATAGTATAGAACAAATGAATAAAATTTTGAAGAAGACCAAATCTATTTGTTAAAAAGCTAAGAAAATAAAAAATTAGGAATGATAAGGTATATAATATTGCTGTTGTTGAGCATATCCATATTCAATTTACCGGTTGATTTATCAATTAGAGCTGCTATTTTAAAAGGGCCGGTTCCCCTTGTATGATAAAACCGATGATAAAATGCAGTATATCATGAAGACTTATGATAAAAATTAATTATAAATATATCATATACTTAATAAGTTAAAAAATATTTAATTTTTTTCTACTACTACGGCAGTACCGTAGCATAAAACTTCGCTTACTCCTTGAAGGACATCCGTTGTATCATACCTAGTACCAATTACCGCATTAGCTCCTATTTGTTCGGCATGTTTTATCATTAAGTCAAATGATTCTTCACGGGTTTTTTCACATAGCTGGGTAAAAAGTGTAATATTACCTCCGAACAAAGTTTGTAAAGTACCTCCTATTGTTCCTACTATAGATCTGGAGCGCACTGTTATCCCCCTTACAACACCAAGACTTTTTACTGTTTTATAACCGTCTAAAGTAAATGCCGTAGTTACCATTGAATGATCCATGTAACTCCTCTTCAAAAATTAGTTTATATCAATTTTAGTCTAAGTATTTCTTAAACAACACGGAAGTATTATGTCCTCCGAATCCGAAAGCATTACTCAAGGCGATATTAACTTCTTTTTCCTGAGGTTTGTTAAACGTATAATTTAAATCGCATTCGGGATCCGGATTTACAAAATTAATAGTCGGAGGAATCATACTGTTTTTAATAGCAAGAATTGATGCAATTGCCTCAACTGCACCTGCCGCTCCTAAAAGATGCCCGGTCATACTCTTTGTAGAGGAAACATTCATTTTGTATGCATGCTCGCCGAATACTTTTTTGATAGCCTTAGTTTCTGCAATATCACCAAGTTGAGTTGAGGTACCGTGCATATTTATATAGTCTATTTCATTAGGATTTACATCTGCATTTTTTAATGCCATTTGCATCGATAGAATCGCTCCTGTTCCTTCAGGGTGCGGAGCGGTAATATGATAAGCATCGGCGGATAATCCGCTTCCGATTACCTCAGCATAAATTTTTGCACCTCTTTTTTTCGCGTGTTCAAGCTCTTCAAGAATAATAGCTCCGCCTCCTTCTCCCATAATAAATCCGTCACGTGTTGCATCAAAAGGACGGCTGGCAGTTTCCGGCGATTCGTTTCTGGTAGAAAGTGCTTTTGAAGAATTAAATCCGGCAATACCGATTTCATTTATCGGAGCCTCACTTCCTCCTGTTACTATTATATCAGCAATCGATTGTTTGATTAATAAATAACCGTCAATCATATTGTTATTTGCAGTTGCACAGGCAGATACAATACAGTAGTTGGGTCCTCTAAAACCGAAATGAATAGAAATAGATCCGCTCGCTATATCAGGAATTAACATAGGGATAAAAAACGGAGAAACTCTTTGCGGTCCCTGGGTATAATTTACAACAGATTGATTATAAAAAGTTTCAATGCCGCCGATACCGCTACCAAAAATAACCCCAATTCTCGATTTCTCTTCATCCGATAAATTTTCAGGCTTTAGTCCGCTGTCGTCTACAGCTTGAAGGGCAGCCACCATTGCATATTGTGCGTATTTATCCAATCTTCTGGCTGCCTTACGATCCATATAATTTGTAGCATCAAAGTCTTTTAGTTCGCAAGCAAATTTTGTAACAAGTCTCGAAGTATCGAAACTTGAAATTAATGCACATCCGCTTTTACTATTCATCATTCCGTTCCAAAATTCGTCAACTGAGAGACCTATTGGAGTTAAAGCACCCATTCCTGTAACTACAACTCTACGGTTATTATTCAAAGCCATATCTATCCTTTATTGTTTTTGTTTTTCAATTAAATAGAGAAATCAAATTAAAACTTTAAAAGCCTTAAAATTTACGGGCAAAGATAAAAATAATTGTTTAATTATAACAAAAATAATTCATTGTTAATTTTAAAACAGTCTAAAATCATCCAAAATCAACTAATTTTTTAAACTGTTTTTGGGACTTGAAAAAAAATAAGCGTAAATTTGTATGCTGAAATTAAATTGATTTCTCAGGGCTTTATAGGTAGTTTTGTTAAAATTAAATATTATAAGTAAAGATAAAGGTTCAAAGGCAAGGACGGGATATTTTGAAACCGATCACGGAAAAGTGGAAACCCCTATTTTCATGCCGGTCGGTACGCAAGGATCAGTTAAAGCTGTAAACCAGAACTACCTGGAAAACGATATTAAGGCTCAAATAGTTCTTTCAAATACTTATCATCTTTATTTAAGACCCGGAACAAATGTATTGGAGGAAGCCGGCGGGCTGCATAAGTTTATGAACTGGTCTAAACCTATTTTAACAGACAGCGGCGGCTACCAGGTTTTTAGTCTAACTGATTTAAGAAAATTAAAACCGGATGGTGTCGAGTTCAAGTCTCATCTTGACGGCTCTAAACATTTTTTTACACCGGAAAAAGTAATTAACATACAAAGAAGTATCGGTTCGGATATTGTAATGTCGCTTGATGAATGTACTCCTTTTCCTTGCGATTACGAATATGCACAAAAATCTACTCAACTTACTTCCAACTGGGCTAAATTAAATAAAGAAGCGTTCGAAAAATCGAAACCTCTTTACGGACATAACCAATTTTTATTCGGAATTATTCAAGGGAGTGTATATAAAGATCTGCGTGAAAAATCTGCAATTGATTTAATTAATCTTGACTTTGATGGTTATGCTATTGGAGGTTTAGCGGTTGGTGAGCCGACGGAAGTAATGTACGATCTTGTTGACTTTACAACCGGTTTTATGCCGGAAGACAGAGTAAGATACTTAATGGGTGTCGGCCGCCCGGAAAATATTTTGGAAGCAATTGAAAGAGGAGTTGATATCTTTGACTGCGTTATGCCGACACGTAATGCTAGGAATTCAAATTTATTTACTTCCAAAGGTGTGTTATCAATGCGAAATGCAAAGTATAAAAATGATTTTAATGCACCGGACGAAAATTGCGATTGTTATACATGCAGTAATTATTCAAGAGCGTATTTAAGGCATCTGTTTATTGCTGGTGAAATTTTGGCTTTGGAATTGGCGAGTATACATAATCTGCATTTTTATTTGAACCTTGTTAAGGAAGCCGGAGAGCATATTAAATCGGGTGATTTTAAAATTTGGAAAGAAAAAATAATTAACAAAATCTCATTAAACGTAAACAATAAATCGGAGGATTGATTGGAATATCTATTAGCAATGGCGCCTTCTTCAAATGGTGCGGGAGGCGGAGGAAGCAGTTTAGTCAGCACTATTATAATGTTTGGTGCAATTTTCTTGATCTTTTATTTTATGATTATTAGACCGCAGCAGAAACGCTCGAAAGAAAGAGAAAAGATGCTCTCTAATGTTCAAAAAGGAGATAAAATTGTAACCAGCGGCGGTATGCACGGTACTGTCGTTCATATTGAAGAGAAGACTGTTTTAATTCAGGTTAGTGATAATGTTAAATTAAAATTTGAACGTAGTGCAATATCAAATATAACTACTTCCTCTTCAAAGGATAGTAAATAATTTTATTTAATGTTGTCTAATTTAGTTCAGATTAAATTTTGTATAGAAAATATTTTTGAGAAATAGGGTAAAATCATGTTTTGTTCAGTTGAAGAAGCTATTGAAGAAGTAAAGAATGGTAAGGTTATAATAATAGTTGATGATGAAGACAGAGAAAACGAAGGCGATTTTGTTTGCGCCGCCGAGTATGTAACTCCTGAGATTGTGAACTTTATGACAAAGTACGGCAGGGGAATGTTATGCGTCGCGGTAAACGGCACAAGATTGGATGAACTCGGATTACCATTAATGGTTGATTCCAATTCTGCACTTCATGGAACTCAATTTACTGTTACCATCGACGCTAAAGAAGGTACAACAACAGGTATTTCCGCGGCGGACAGAGCTTTAACCATAAAAAAAATAATTGATGCAAATACAAAGGCATCGGACTTTGCGCGTCCCGGTCATATCTTTCCTTTACGCGCACTTGATGAAGGTGTTTTGCGGAGAACAGGCCATACGGAAGCTGCAGTAGATATTTGCAAACTTGCCAAGTTAAAACCGGCGGGTGTACTCTGCGAAATAATGCTTGATAACGGAGAGATGGCACGTGTGCCCGATCTTCTTAAAGTTGCAGAAAAGTTCGATCTTAAAGTATTAACAGTTAAAGATGTTATTGAGTACAGGTTAAGAAAAGAAAGATTGATTGAAAAAATTTCTTCGGCAAACCTTCCTACTATTAACGGCAATTTTCAAGTAACAGTATATAAAAGCCAGGTAGATCAAAAAGAACATATTGCTCTGGTTAAAGGTAATATTGATTCGCTAAATCCTGTCCTTGTTCGTATGCACTCGGAATGTCTGACAGGTGATGTCTTCCATTCCTTAAGATGCGATTGTCATGATCAGTTAAATACGGCACTGGAAATGATTGCTGAAGAGGAAACCGGTGTTCTTGTTTACATGCGGCAGGAAGGAAGAGGAATCGGATTGTCTAATAAGATTCGCGCATACAAGCTTCAGGATGAAGGTAAAGATACCGTTGAAGCAAATGAAGCTTTGGGATTTAAACCCGATTTGAGGGACTATGGAATAGGCGCCCAAATATTACTCGATTTGGGTGTGAGAAAGATAAAACTGTTGACCAATAATCCAAAAAAAGTTATTGGTTTAAAAGGATACGGTTTGGAAATAGTTGAACGGGTCCCTATAGAAATTCCGCCAAATAAAAATAATGAGCGTTATCTAAAGACAAAACGGGACAAACTCGGTCATCTGATATTAAAGTAAGAATATTAAGAGACTCATTACGAGTCTCTTTTTTTTGTCTGAGAAAGTTTTCTTATAACTTTTTTATTAATTTTTTAAAGATAAAAATTTTTCTAACGGAGTATTATCTTGAAATTAATATATTTTATATGCCTATCTATAATTTTTCAGATTTCTATAAATGCTCAAAGCAGCAAAGTATACATTGGCTATATTGATAAAGAAATTAGTCTTGAGATGGCTTCTTATGTTAGACGTGTGATATCCGAAGCTCAAGATGCCGATGCAAAAGCGGTAATATTTAAAATAAATACTTTCGGCGGACGTGTCGATGCAGCAACTCAGATTAAGGATGCTTTAATTTCTTCTAATATACTAACAATTGCTTTTATTGATCACCGGGCGATTTCTGCCGGTTCATATATTGCACTATCTTGTAAAAAAATTGCAATGGTTCCGGGTAGTTCAATTGGTGCGGCAACAGTTGTTGATCAATCAGGCCATAAAATGAGTGAGAAATACCAGTCGTTTATGCGTTCCGAGATGAGATCGGTTGCGGAGACTAACGGAAGAAGAGAAGATATTGCCCAGGGAATGGTTGATGAGAGAATTGTTATACCGGGTTTGGTAGACAGCACGGAACTGGTTACTTTAACTACTGATGAGGCTTTAAAATATCATATTGCCGATACGGTAGTTAATAATTTAGACGGTGTACTTAAAGCATTTAATTTAAAAAACGTTAGTCTGGTAAGAGTCGAACCCAATTGGGCTGAGGATGTTGTAGGATTTCTTCATAACCCTATTGTTACTGCCTTATTGTTGATGATAGGTTTTGTAGGAATATTCATTGAAGTTAAAACTCCCGGTTGGGGTGTACCGGGAACGCTGGGTTTTTTGGCTCTATTATTATTTTTCGGCTCGTCGTATATTTTAAATATCGCTTCCGGTATTGCAATAATATTATTTATTGTCGGGCTGATATTACTGGCACTGGAGATTTTCGTAATTCCTGGTTTCGGCATTACCGGTATTTTAGGTATTATACTTGTCTTTGGTTCTTTATTTCTTGCGCTTATAGGAAATCCGCCTGTTATGGATTTTAATAAAATTTCAATTGCTATAATACAGCTTACCGCGGCATTATTGGTTTCAATCCTACTAATGTTTTTACTTGCAAAATTTTTGCCTAAAAGCCAAAGATTCAAAAGACTTATTCTTTCTGAAGAAGAAAAATCAGATCGAGGATTTGTTTCGTATCCCTCAGCAAAGGAACTTGTCGGTAGAGAAGGTATTGCATTAACTACTTTAAGACCCGCAGGCTCTGCAGATTTTAACGGCAGCCGTGTTGATGTAGTTGCTGATTGGGAGTATATTGAAAAAGGGAGTAGGATTAAAGTACTGAGAGTTGAGGGAGTAAAAGTAGTTGTTAAAAAAGTTCAGGATACTAAATAATATTAGTATCCTTTTAATTTTTATATCTTGATCGGATAGAATTAATTATAACAATTCCACAATGTTTTCGCTTGTCATATTTTCAGATTTGCTGCCTTCTTTTTGGCCTGGACTTTCCATTGTAAAAAATACTTTAGCTTCTGTTTGTATTTCGGATTTTTGTATACAGCCTTTGGAGATATTAAAATAGATATTCCCTTTTGCTGACGTTTCAGGCTTTTTGAAATTGTAAACCGCATTACCTGCTTTATAAGTTGTATTGCCATGTATTTGTGTCTTTAATCCCACTTTAATTGAAGCAATGAGATTGTCATGATATTTATTAAGATCACTAATCTTAAATGTATTTGTATTATTTAATGTAAATATTATAAAATGTGCCGGCGGTAATTCATCCGACCAAGAAGAATCTTTTGCAATAGTATTCTTAGGCATCTTTCGAAAGATATTAATAATTAATGGTTCCAGAGATCTATCTACAATATTCTGTTTTAATCGAACTTTTACCGGTTTTGTAGCACGCTTGATCATTCTTTTCAGCTTTATATATTTGTTTATAATCATATCAACACTGGAAATATTTACTATACCCCCGTATTTCTTAATAGTAACACTAAACGGATTATCGATTAACGCAGCATATTCGGCATATCTAAAAGTGTCGATGGAGTCATTTTTTGCTCCCGACTGATAATTAAAAATTTTCCCATTTACATTAGCTGTAAAAGTAATTGAGGTTATTTTGCAGATAAAATTCAAGAGGCTGTCGTTTTTATAGCCCTTTAATTTGGTCTTTAAAAGATAAACCGTGTTTTGCATTATATCTTTATTATAGCTGCTGTCGTTCTTTATATTTTGTTTGTCTTCCGATGAAAAAGTTACTCTATAATTATAGTCTTTTCCTTTTTCAAATTTATATTCTATATTAAATTTTTGGCCTGGATCTTTCACCGGTAAAAAATTTACTGTGCTTGAGTCGGTTGCTGCTGCAGATTTATTCTCTAAATTGTTCTTCTGGGATTTTTTTCCGCATCCGTTCATAATGATTCCTAAAATCAATGCAAGCAATAATTTTCTCATAAACTTTTCCCTTCTAATAAAGTAAATATTTTTTCCTGATTACTAAAAATTTTTTTAATTCTTTTTGCCAGGAATTTATTATTTTTTCAGGCGATTCCCCGGCAAGAATATTTTCTCTTATGGTTTTATCTCCGCTGAGAAGGTCAAATCCTGCACTCCTAAATTTAAACTGCTTAGGATATAACGAATGCAACGCACAAACCAGTTTTATTCCAAAGTGTACTGATTTAAATTGCTCCCGGTTGTTAACATGAATTTTTATTCCGTAACATTTAATACCTTTATATTTCGGGTTATTCGACATCTTTGGAATATCAACGGGAGTATATTCAAATGGCTTTAGTTCAACTCCCTTAACGTTATAGCTTTTCAACTTTTTAATTAAAGCATCTGAATTAATAAAGGGTGCGCCGATATTGATAAAAGGATGATATGTACCTCTTCCTTCCGACACGTTGGTACCTTCAATTAAACACAAACCCGGATATACAATTGCTGTTTCCAAATCCGGAATGTTGGGTGAAGGATCGATCCATGGCAGCTTATAATGATCAAGATAAAAATTCCTTCCCCAATTTTTCATTTTAATTACTGTGAGTTTAGGTTTCAATCCCTTTCCGATATAACCTTCTCCGGCATAAAGCTTGGCAAGTTCTCCGACAGTCATACCATGCATTATCGGGATAGGAGCAATTCCCACAAAAGAAGCTTCATTTTCTTTTCTTATCGGTCCTTCAACATTTACCCCGTTTATCGGATCCGGTCTGTCGAGAACTATAACCGGGATATTATCCTCAGCACCTGCTTGTACTATATAAAACAAAGTAGAAATGTATGTATAAAACCGAGCACCGACATCTTGGATATCATAAATTAAAACATCTACATCTTTTAACATTTCTGTTGTTGGTTTTTTATTAGCTCCGAAAAGAGAATAAACCGGAATTCCGGTTTTAGCGTCAACAGTACTTCCAACTGCTTTCCCTGCGGGGGCGTTACCTCTGATTCCATGTTCCGGCCCGAACAAAGCGGTAATTTTAATACCTTTAATTTTAACAAGTGTATCTACAAGAGGTACTCCGTTTGAAAGAATGCCGCTTGCATTTGTTACTAATCCAATTCGTTTCCCTTTGATCAAATACAAATAATTTGAAACCAACTGATCTGCACCGACTTCCAATTTTTTATTGCTTGATTTATTTTGAGGGAAATTATTTGGAGTGAAAAAAGAAATTGTTAAGAATAATAAAAATAATTTTTTCATTTTTTTACCGGTTAAAAAAAGAATGACCGCAGTTTTTACTTTGGTCATTCTAAATTTGGTTATTTATTTTGTATAAAGATTATAAACCGAAGTTTTCCAGTAATTCTTTTCTGGAGAAAAAATGAGCGATTTCAATTGCTGCGTTTTCATCGGAATCAGATCCGTGGACAATATTCTCCGCTTTACTTGCAGCATATAATTTTCTAATTGTGCCTTCTTCCGCTTCGGCAGGATCGGTAGCTCCAATTAGCTTCCTGAATTCCGAGACTGCATTTTCTTTTTCCAGTGCAATAGGTATGCACGGTCCCGAAGTCATATATTCAATTAAATCGTTAAAGAACGGTCTTTGTTTATGAACTTCATAAAATCCGCCGGCCGATTCTTTTGTTAATTTCACCATCTTTAATGCTTTTATTTTAAAACCGGCTTCGGTAATTTTGGTTATTACCTGACCGATTAGATTTTTTTGTACACCATCGGGTTTTATTATCGCTAATGTTCTGTTACCCAAATTTTACTCCTTCTTAATAATTTTTATTTTTATACCGTTTTACTTTTTCTTTTTAGATTTCTTTTTTAATGTTTTCTTAGATTTGGCAGCAGTATTGGTTTTAGCTGCTTTTTTCATTACAACTTTTTTTGTCTTTAATGCAGATTTGGCTTTCGGTTTGCTTGCAGCTTTCTTTTTTAAGCTTTCTATTGCTTTAAGCATAGTGGAACCTAGTTCAGCCGGACTCTCAACAACCTTTATCCCGGATTTTTTCATAACAGCCATTTTTTCCGCTGCGGTGCCTTTACCGCCGGAAATAATAGCTCCGGCATGACCCATTCTTCTTCCGGGAGGTGCCGTTCTGCCAGCAATAAATCCCACTACCGGTTTTTTAACATTCTTTTTGATAAAAGCTGCGGCTTCTTCTTCGGCAGTTCCGCCTATTTCCCCGATCATAATTATTCCTTCGGTATTAGGATCGTCATTAAACATTTTTATAATATCTATAAATCTTGATCCGATTACCGGGTCGCCGCCGATTCCGACACAAGTAGATTGTCCGAGTTTAACATCCGTTAATTGTTTTACCGCTTCATAGGTTAATGTACCGCTTCTGGATATAACACCTATTTTGCCTGCTTTGTGAATAAACCCAGGCATTATACCTATTTTGGCTTTACCTGGAGAGATAACACCCGGGCAATTAGGCCCTATAAGAACCACGTTTTTGGTTTTAATAGAATTATAAACTCTAACCATATCGGCTGCGGGTATTCCTTCTGTTATACAAACAATTAATTTAACACCGGAATTAGCTGCTTCTAAAATCGCATCCGCTGCAAATGCAGGCGGAACAAATACTACCGATGCATTTGCTTTTTGTTTTTTTACTGCTTCTTCAACTGTATTGTAAACAGGTACTCCCTGGTAATCGGTTCCGCCTTTTCCCGGCGTAACTCCGGCTACTACTTTCGTACCGTATTCAATCATTTGTTGAGTATGAAAAGATCCTTCTCCGCCTGTTATTCCCTGAACGACAAGCCGTGTTTTTTTATCAACTAAAATACTCATTTTACTAAATCCTATTTTTTTCTATTTTATGAAAATCTTGATTTCAAAGATAAGCAATTTGAATTATAATATTTAGAAATTCACGAAATTTATTTGTGCCGGAATTATTAAATATTAAAATCTAAATTATTTTTATACTTCTGTGATTTGGATTATTTATTATCTAAATAATGAAAATGTATGAGCAAATTTTATCTTATAAAAACTCCAATACGTTATGAAAATTAAATAAGAATATAAAGTTAGTTTTAATTATAAATTTTATAATTTTTAACGAATTTCTGTAACTTTTTGCAAAATTTACTCGTCTATATATATTAAACATAAATAACCAAAAGAATTTGATTTGAATAAATTTTTATTCTTCGTATTTCTGTTAATCAACTCAGCCTTCGCTCAAAAATATTTAGTCACAGGGGAAGTCAAAGATAATAAATCCGGTTTGCCTCTCAGTTATGCAAGTATTCGAATTTACGGAACAACAAACGGAACAACTACAAATATTGAAGGACAGTTCCTGATAAAATTAAATGTGGGGACATATCAATTAATCTTTTCATACGTAGGTTATAAAACCGATACGCTTTTAATAAATGTGCCTGTAAAGCAAAAAATAAGAATAAATCTTCGGCCTGAATCAATAAGACTGAGTGAAGTTGTTGTAAATGCAAATGATAATCCGGCTTATAGAATAATACGCGAAGCTATCAAAAGAAAGAAGGAGAATAGAAAAGGTTTAATTGACTTTGAATATGATGCATATTCCAAAACTATGCTAAAATCGGGCGGGGAGCTTGCTGCCATAGAAGAAATTTTTGTAAAGGGATATAACAAGATAAATAAATGGGAAAAAGAATTTATTTTATCTGCTCATAAAACCGAGAATCAAAAAAAAGAAAATCGGTCGATGAGCTTCAAGATTTCAAATAGTTATTATATTGACTTTTCTAAGGATACTTTATCATTATTGATGAATAAAATCTATTTGCCCTTGGCTGATAATGCATTCGATTACTATGATTATAAATTGCTGAGCGTTACGACGTCCAAACACCGGGAAATTTATAAGATAAAAGTTATTCCACGTTCCAAAATTCAACCATTGCTTAAAGGTGAAATAACAATAGAAAGCGGAAATTATGCACTTACAAGTGCAGACCTTCAAACCAACGAAGGAGTTAGATTCCTTTTTGTTAAAGATTTCTCAGTCAAATTTTTACAACAATTAGGGAAATATGATGGCTATTGGCTTCCCAATTATGTTGAAACCAGCGCAAGTTTTTCTTTTAGCCTTCAAGGGCTGATTGCTTTGGATAAAATGCAATTTGAAGAGGTAAGCAGTATTACCGGCTATAAAATTAATGTACCGATACCTGATTCGGTTAAAAAGGCAGTAAAATCTAAATTCGGAGGATATACTGCGGATACAACTGGAAAGGGACGAAAGCCCGTTCAGCTTACAAGAAAACAAATAAATGAACTTAGACCTATTCCTTTAACTGTAAAAGAAAAAAAAGCTTATGCATATCTGGACAGCACAAAAACTCTTGAAAAAATTATAAAGGTGAAAGGTGCGCTTGCCGGACTAATCCCGGAAGCCGACTCTCAAAGAGATACTACTTCAGGTATTTTATCAAAATCTCTTGAACTTTTAACTAAATATGTCACTTTCGGAAATAACCGGGTTACCGGGATATTATTAGGACCGCATTTTAGCGGGTCTGTTATAGGTAAGAAATTATTTGCGGATTTTTCCGGCGGTTACTCTTTTCAAAGGAAAAAATTGGAGGGTGATTTAAAAATTAATTACCGGCCTTATAAATTTTTTATTAACAAAATTGAAGCCCAAATTTTCTATAAATCGAAAAGCTGGCAGTCGTTTTCTCCATACACGAATTTAATGAATGGTATTGCGGTAACAACCGGATTCAATGATCAATTTAATTATTATCTTTCTTCGGGATTTGCTATCGGACTTACTAAATATATAAGTAAAAACTTTTCTGCCGATCTTAATTTCACTTCGGAAAAAGAGAGCTCACTACAAGAAAAAAAATATGAAAGCATTTTTAGAATAAATAGAATTCCAAGAATAAATCCTCCTATAGTTGCAGGATCAGACCGGAAGACATCTTTGAGAATTTCTTTAGGTAAAGACCCGATGGAAATCCAGTTCCTACCTGAAAACGGAATGACAGCACAATTTGATATTTCCAATCCTTTTTTCGGGAGTAATTTTAATTATAAAAGTTTTCGATTTATCGGAGAAATCAGTACAAAAACCTTTTATAAAGAATTATTCATCGCCCCGTATCTCGAAATGATTCTTGATGCCGGAATAATAACCGGTAATTATGGTCCCCAGCATTTATTTAGTCCGGTTACGGCACTAGGATTCTTCTCCCCGGTTCAGGCTTTTAAAGACTTGAATCCTTATAGATTTGCAGGCAGTGAAATGATAGCCTTACATGTTGAACATAACTGGAGGTCTGTCCCGTTTCAAGCGCTTGGCTTAAAATTCATTTCGGATTTGTATCTGGATTTTATTACAGGCGCAAGCGTATTGAAGATTTGGAATAAATCAAAATTTTTAATTGGCGATTCTATGAACCAACCATATTGGGAAATCTATACGGGGATTTCAAGAATATTGGGTGTATTTAGAGTAGATGTTTCTTATAATTCTTTTAAAAAAGTCTCGGTTACTGCTTCGGTTGGAATAATTTTATAACTGGTCGTTATTAAAAAGCGATATAATTTTTAATTTCCGAACACATACTACTTGCAATTATTTTTTTAAGAAATTTTCTTGAATAAAATATGCCATCTTCAATAAATTTAATTCATCGAATTGTTTTGCCAGTAATTGAAGTCCTATCGGCAATCCATCCGAACTTTTTGCAAGCGGAACATTAATTCCCGGAATTCCTGCAAGATTAGCAGATGTTGTATAAATATCGCTCAAATACATTTCAAGCGGGTCATTAGACTTTTCACCGATTTTAAATGCTGTAGATGGGGAGGTGGGAGTTAAAATAATATCAACATCATTAAATGCATTGTCAAAATCATTTTTAATTAGTCTTCTTACTTTTTGAGCTTTTTTATAATACGCATCGTAATAACCGGCAGATAAAACATAGGTGCCGAGCATTATTCTTCGTTTAACTTCATTTCCAAATGCTTCAGACCGGGAGGATTTATACATTTCCATTAAGGAAGAAACATTTTCAGAACGATAGCCGTATCTCGCTCCGTCGTATCTCGCTAAATTGGATGAAGCTTCTGCTGTAGTTAAAATATAATAAGCTGCTATAGTATATTCGGTGTGTGGGAGCTTTATTTCTTTAACTTCAAAGCCGGAAGATTTTAGTTTTTCTATAAGGTCTTCAATTGCAGATTTTATCTCCGGTGAAAGTCCTTCTCCGAAATATTCTTTTGCAAAACCGACTTTAAGCTTTTTACCGTTCAATAATAGATTATCGGAAAGTTCCGGGATGGGATACGCTGATGATGTGGAATCGTTATCATCAAGACCGGACATAACCTCAAGAACAAGTGCCGCATCTTCAACATTTCTAGAGAACGGACCAATGGTATCGAACGATGATGCAAAGGCTGTTAAGCCGAACCTGGAAACTCTGCCGTATGTCGGTTTAAGACCGTAAACTCCGCAGAATGCTGCCGGTTGTCTAATTGAGCCGCCGGTATCTGTTCCTAATGAAACATCGCAAAGTTCTGCTGCTGCTGCTGCTGCTGAGCCTCCGCTTGAGCCGCCGGGTACTCTTGCATTATCAGCAGGGTTTAATACGTTACCGAATGCCGAGTTTTCATTTGAAGAGCCCATTGCAAATTCATCGCAGTTTGTCTTGCCTATTATTAAGGCATCTTCATCAATTAATTTTTTAACTGCTGTGGCGGTATAAAGTGAAGTAAAATTTTCTAAAATTTTTGAAGAGCATGTTGTAGGTCTATCTTTTATGGAGAGAACATCTTTAACCGCTATTACCATACCGGCAAGTTTTCCATGCTTACCAGATTTTATTTTGTTTTCAATATTAGCAGCTTGTTCTTTAGCTTCTTCGCTAAAAACAAAGTTATACGCATTTAGGTGTTTGTTGTTCTCAATTTTATTCAGGAAAAAATTTACATTATCTGCTAAAGATAATTTTCCTTCTTTGATTAGATTTATTTTCTCCGAATAATTTTTGTAAGGCAGCAATGTTATTCCCGGTTTTATAATCAATAAAAACCCGCTGGATTATTTACAAGCAGCGGGTAAAAAAATAGATTCCAAATTATTTCAGAATTTTAATCAGTATTAATAATTTTTTCCCCTTGAACAAATTTTCAAAAACTTTCTTTACTTAAAAAACAATTAAAACAAAGCTATTTCTTCTCGGTCTTTTTTTCCGAATCATCCGGAACTTTTATATCTTCTTCAACATCTTTTACAGCTTTTTTAAATTCTTTTATTCCTTTACCAAGGCCTTGGGCTAAATCCGGTATCTTTTTTGCTCCGAATAATACCAGAATTACCAAGAGAATTATTAATAACTCAGGCATTCCTATACTATCAAACATAACTTCACCTTTAGTTGAAATTTTTTACACTAAAATCTAACAAATTTATAATAAAAAAGCGGTGCTATAATTCAAACCTTATTTATCTTTATTATTATAGTCTTTTTTATCACTGACAGAACTTTTTACCTCATCCTCAACATCTTTTACAGCTTTTTTAAATTCTCTTAATCCTTTGCCTAAGCCCTGAGCTAGATCGGGAATTTTTTTTGAGCCGAAAAGCACTAAAATTACAAGAAAAACTACTAATAATTCACCGGCACCAAAGTTACCAAACATATCTCAATATCTAATTAACATTATTTATTATTGAATTCAAAATAATACTTCCATCCGAATTTCCAAGTACCGGATCTGTAGCCCTTTCCGGGTGAGGCATCATTCCAAGTACGTTGCCTTTCTTGTTCATAATTCCGGCGATATTTAAAACCGATCCGTTAGGATTGTATTCTTCCGATATGTAGCCTTCGGCCGAAGAATATTTAAATACTATTTGATTATTATCCGTTAATGATTTTATTGTATCTTCATCGGCAAAATAATTTCCTTCACCATGAGCAATAGGAACTTTTAAAATCTTACCTTGTTCTATATCCTTTGTATAAATCGTATTCCTATTTTCTACGGTAAGGTAGACATCTTTACAGACAAATTGCAGTGACTTATTCTTTAACAAAACTCCCGGCAATAAACCGGCTTCCAGCAGAACTTGAAATCCATTACAAATTCCTATAACCAGGCCGCCCTTGTTCGCAAATTCAATAATAGAATTCATTATTGGAGAAAATCGTGCAATGGCGCCGCATCTTAAATAATCGCCGTACGAAAAGCCTCCCGGAAGGATAATTATGTTTGAATTTTGTAAATCGTTTTCTTTATGCCATAGAAAAGCTACATCACTATGCAGAACTTTTTTTAACGCATAATAAGCATCATGGTCGCAGTTTGAGCCAGGAAAAACAACTACTCCGAATTTAGTATTCATGCTGATTTTTCCTCCGAAGGAGTACCTTCGGACAGAGTAAATTCATAATCTTCCATAATCGGATTGGAGAGAAGTTTTGTGCAGTAATCTTTTATTTCATTTTCGGCAGCATTTTTATCATTGCTGTCCACGGTAAACTCTATAAATTTACCGATCCTTGTATCTTTTATATTTGTTAATCCTAAATGGGCGGCTCCTTTCTCAACCGCTTTACCCTGCGGATCGAGAATTGAAGGTCTTCTTTTAATAATTACGGTTACCTTGAACAATTTTATAATCCTAATCTTTATTTATGAAAAAGATGAAATTCTTTATAAGGCTTTTTTAGAAATCCGATTAAAAATGTGCCGAAAAATACCAAATAGTATTATGAAAACAAATATATAGAATAGCGCTTTACCCGCCGTAATAATTAAAAGTGCAACCGATAAAACCACGAAACCGAAATGATACGGTTTTGATTTAATTCCTTTAATTGAAAATTTCGGAAGAGTATCATATTTTATCTTACTTACCATTAAGAACGAAAGAATAATTATTAAAGGAATGATAAAAGAAGCAATCGGTTCCTGGAATCCGGCTCCTTTTTGATAATATGTTAGAACAAACGCTGCAATTGTAATAGCGGAAGAGGGAATAGGCAGCCCTTTGAAATATGACTTGTCAAACCCTACAAGTTGAACATTAAATCTTGCCAATCTAAATCCCCCGGCTATCAATAATAATGAACTGATGACTACTCCGAATGCATTATAATTTATAAAGTGAGTTGCATAAATTAGAAACGCAGGTGCTGCGCCAAAACTAACTAGATCGGAAAGCGAGTCCAGTTCAACACCAAGTTCGCTGCTTGAATTGGTCAGCCTGGCCATTATGCCGTCTAGAGCGTCAAACAGAGCAGCAATAATTATTAACCATGCCGCATAATAATATTGCGCCTGACTTGCATTAATAATAGAAAGAAAGCCGCAAAACATATTCATTGCGGTAAAAAGATTGGGTATTACCGATGGAGTTATTCTCAATCTATTCATTTGTCATCAACATATTCAAAAAGAATTGATTCGCCGCCCTTAACATGTTCTCCCTTTTTAACTTTAGGCTGCCATTTGTCTGAAACAACTACATCAACTCTGCTGCCGAATTTAATCATGCCGAATCTTTCTCCCATTGTTACATCATCACCGGCTTTCATCGTATAAACTATTCTTCGGGCAATAAAGCCGGCTACTTGTGTAAAAAATATATTACCGTTTTTATTTTGTATACCGAATTCGGCCCGCTCGTTTTCTTCAGAAGCTTTATCTTCAAAAGCTGCAATATATTTGCCTTTATAATACTTAAGATACTCTAATTTCCCGCTAATTGGAATTCTGTTTACATGCACATTCAATGGAGACATAAAAATTGATATTTGCTTTGCTTTACCTTTGATATATTTATTATCAACTACATCTTTTACAAATAGTATCCTGCCGTCTGCAGGAGATAAAACAATATTATCTTTTTCAGGCGGAGTTCTATCGGGATCTCTAAAGAAATAAAGCGAGAATAAAAGAAAAACAGAAGGCAGGATAATAAGGGTATATTTTAAAATTTGATTTGAGGCAAGAATACCCGTAAGAATTAAAATAAGCGAAATTATCAAAATTATGCTGAGAGTAGAATATCCGTATTTTGTAAACATTTTTTAAGCACTCATCATGTTAAACAGATGATCGGTATAGTGCCTAATTTCTGCGGAAGTATTGAATTTGTACGGGTCTACTACATGATTACTTTTATCAAAGGGTATTATTTTAATGCTGCGAGGCGTAAAATCATCTACTAAAAATATTTTATCTTCATATTTTCCAAAACTGCACGATGCTTCGGCTAATAAATAGCCCCGTCTTTCAAAAAACGATTTTAGTACTGCATTAACCTTCGAACAAATACGGTTTATTACTTTTATATCTTCATTAGTGCATAAATCAAATGAAATTAAATGGCTTTCAGTAATTAATGAATCTTTCCCTTCACCGAAATGAATTTCAAAGACCGGTAAATTTAAAGTATCGTTTTCTTTTTTATTAAAAATCTTAGCGGTCCTTTTATCAATTATATTTACAATTTTTATGTAGAAGGGGAATCGGGTGTACTTAACAAATTTAAGAGTATTTTTATTATGAAGTTTTACGAAAGCAGCAGGTATATGATATCCCTTCAGATAATCGAAAAAGAAAGAATTAATAGCTGCAAATTTTTCACCCAGGTTTTTCACTTTTACTTTTTTGTTTCCGTTTGAATTAAAGAAATCAAAGTACTCGACAATCAAGTAATCCTGTTCATCCAAAGGTAATTCTTTTTTTAGTAAATCCTCATCAAAGTGCAAGTTATTGTAAAGTTTGTTGTTATTCAAAAGTTCCTTTTAAAATTTAGTTGAGAAATTATGAAAATTAGGTATAAAAAGTCAATCGAATATATTATATTTGCACGAAATTTAAAAATTTCATCAAAAAAAGTGTAGATTAAAATATACAGGAGGATATTAATGAAGGGCGGAATGCAAGGTATGTTAAGGCAGGTGCAGAAAATGCAGGAAGAAATGCAGAAGGTTCAGAGCCAGCTTGGGAATATTACGGTAAGCGAAGAAGCAGGTGGCGGAATGATTAAAGCAACAGCTAACGGCAATAAAGAAATAATTTCCGTTACTATTGACCCTCAAGTTATTAATCCCGATGAAAGAGAAATTTTAGAAGATTTAGTTGTAGCGGCTGTCAATAAAGCACTCCAGTCTGCCAATAAGTTAGCCGAAGAAGAAATGGCAAAAGTAACTAAGGGCATGCTTCCCCCCGGAATGAATATCCCGGGATTATAAAATTGCAAATAGCAGAACCTTTATTAATTGCTATTGAAGAGCTGAGTAAGTTACCGGGGATAGGAAAAAAAACAGCGCAAAGATTGGCTCTTCATATTTTAAAAAGCAATATGGAATCCGTGGAAAATTTAGTAAAATCAATTCAAGATCTAAAAACCCGCCTTGGATTCTGCAAGAGATGTTTTAATCTTTCCGAAGAAGAATTATGTGATATTTGTAAAAATCCCAAAAGAGATCAATCTGTTATATGCGTAGTTGAAGAAGCGAGCGATGTTATTGCTATTGAAAAAACGAATGAATATTTCGGACTTTATCATATTTTAGGCGGTGTTCTTTCTCCTTTATCAGGCGTGGGCGCTGATTCACTTAAAATAAAAGAATTAATTAAAAGATTTGAAACGGAAGAAATAAATGAAGTCATATTGGCGTTGAATCCCGACACTGAAGGAGAGACAACGGCATTATATTTAGCAAAACTAATTAAACCTTTAGGAATAAAAGTATCCAGAATAGCTCGGGGTCTTCCAATAGGCGGTGATTTGGAATTTGCTGACGAAGCAACAATAGGCAGAGCGGTATTAGGAAGAATTGTATTATAATGGCAGAATGGTTTGAAGATTGGTTTGATACCAAAGAATACTTAAGTGTTTACAAACATAGAAATGAACAAGATGCTAAAAAGCTTGTCGGTTTAATTTTACAAAATGTAAATATTCCTTCCGGCAGTAATGTTTTGGATATGGCCTGCGGAACCGGACGGCATTCAATATTATTTGCGGAGAACGGTTTTTCTGTTACTGCGGTTGATTTAAGTAAAAATTTGCTTAAGATTGCAAAAGAATCTGCCGAATGTGCAGGAGTAAAGATTAATTTTGTTCATTCCGATATACGTTCGTTTTGTGTAAGCTCAAAATTTAATCTTGTTGTCAATCTTTTTACCAGCTTCGGTTATTTTGAAGATGAGTATGATAATTTTAAGATATTGGAAACATCTTATAACCATCTTAATGATAACGGTTATTTTGTTATAGATTTTTTTAACAAAAAATATATCGAAGATAATTTAATTCCGGAATCCAGAAATGAAATATTTGATGAGAAGATAATTCAAAAAAGAAGCATTGAAGGAGACAGAGTAGAAAAACAAATAATAATAAGAAAAAACGGAAGTGAAAAGCATTTTCGCGAATCCGTTAGAATGTATTGCAAAGAAGAACTATTTAATGCTTTAAAAATTCAGGGTTTTAAGATAAAAAAATTTTTCGGTGATTCGAATGGAAAATCATTTGACTTAGAAAGTTCACCAAGAATTATTATAATAGCTCAGAAATGAAGCTGTATTTTATAATTATAATATCATTACTGCTAAACGGATGTGATTTATTTTCTACAAGGAGTGCGGAACCCCCTTCGCAGCCGAGGGCAAACTATCAGCAAGCTGTTACTCCGGATACTTTAATTGCCAACCTGGTTAATTCTTTAAAGGATAAAAATGTTGAAAATTATATTTCGTGTTTATCCGATTCATCTTTTACACACAGGGTATTTACTTTTTCGCCGTCCAGCGGGGCATTATCGCAGTTTCCATCTCTTTTGGGAAACTGGGGAATTAATAATGAACGACAATACTTTAATAATATGATTTCAAAGGTTCCTCAAAGCATTCCTATAACACTGACTTTTACAAATGAATCTTACCTCCCTCAGGGAGACAGTCTTGTATATACGGCTTCATATTCCTTAAATGTTCCGGCAAATGATCCGAGTCTGCCTGAAAATTACCAGGGCGATTTAAGATTCAATATGATTCGTAATTCAAATGGAATTTGGAGTATTTATTACTGGCAGGATTCAAAAACCAGTAATCTTCCCAGCTGGAGTGAATTAAAAGGGAGGACATATTAAAATAATTCTTTTTATTTCTGTTTCCTTTCTAATACTGTCTGCCGGTTGTAAAAACCCTTTTGCCCCGGCATTAGATACCGGCACTAGTAATTTTTCAGCTGCACTTGCCGATCAAAAGACAATTAACGGGGTTTTTCAGAATTTTCAATATGCATACACTTTTAGAGATACCAGTATTTATGGAAAATTAATCAGTAATGATTTTATTTTTACATATCACGATTATGATCAGGGTATAGATGTTTCCTGGGGCAGGGATGATGAAATGAAGTCAACTTACGGTTTGTTTCAGAATTCGCAAAATCTAAATCTAATATGGAATAATATAGTTTTATCTTCAACCGATTCCACAACTGCAAACATAGTTCGCGGTTTTAATTTAACAATAACTTTTGATCCTACATATGTCATCCGGTTGGACGGAAGAGTAAATATGACATTGGAGAGAAGCCATTCCGATCAGAAATGGCTAATTACCAGATGGATAGACGAAACGAATTTTTAATAAAAAGGTATTTTTAATTTATAAAAATCCAAGGATAGAAATAGAGATTAAATAATAGCGCAATCCTCCCGTTTTGCGCAACTAATATCAATTAACTAAATTATTCATCAAAATTATAATAATTATTTTGATACATGATAATATTCTGGATTAAAGAAGCATTTAAATTAATCGGCAGGGCAAAATCATCTTTTTTCCTCTCATTAATTTCGACGAGTATTTCCGTAATTTTAATAACGGCTTCGTTAATTTCCATTCAATTGTCAAACAGGTTTCAAAATAAATTAAAAAGAAATATCAGCATAAATATTTTTTTGAAAGACTCATTACCAGATGAGGCCATTCATAAACTTCATACAGAATTAGAGAATACATCGTATGTTAACACCTGCAAGTATATTGATAAAAAAGAAGCCGCGGATTTGTTTGTGAAAGAAACAGGTGAAGATTTTAGAAAGATCTTGGATTATAATCCGCTGCCGTCGTCTTTTTTAGTTACTCTGAAAGAAGGATATGTTGATAAGGATTCTTTGAATAATATTATATCTTCTTTTTCGAAATTAGAAGGCGTTGACGATGTCGTCTTTCAGCAGGAGTTTGTATACAAGCTGCTTTCTTTTCTGAATAAAATTAAAAAGTATATTTTTATTATTACGGCGATATTATTTTTTATCTCGCTTTATCTTGTATACAGCACAATTAAATTGATTACCAAGTCGAAATATGAAGAAATGGAAACGATGAAATTAGTCGGTGCAAAATTATCTACCATTAAGATGCCGGTAGTATTAAATAGTATTTTAATCGGATTATTTGCCGGTATAATTTCATTCATAGTATTTTTTGTTGTCTTTTATTATTTTAACAACCTAATTGATTTACATCAGTTTTTAGGATATAGGAACGGGCTTTATATAGTAGTGCTTTTTACACTTGGACCTTTAATCGGGATAATAGTAAGCTTGTTTTCACTAAGGAAAATAAACTTAAAAATTTGAAGTAACTAAATTATTTTCTGATTTTTCCCAAAAGAAAATTTATATTAAATACTTATTGTAAAAATTTTTTAGTAAGAGATATTGCTGAATTGAGCGGTTTAAACATTAAAAACTTTATTTTATTAACATTTATTTTTTCCCTTTTTTATCAATCCGCATATCCTCAGATAATTCCGGATTACAAGGAAAGGTCATTTTCTTTTTCTCCGGATTCCGTACAGGCTGAAAATTATTTATTAAATGTATCCGAAGGAAGTGTTAATCCGGAGGAATATATTGTCGGCCCGGGTGACAAATTGTTTGTTTCCATCAGCGGCATGCGGGATATTTCTTTAACTGTAATTATTAACCAGGAAGGATATTTGTTCATTCCCAAAGTCGGCGGAATAGATTTAAAAAATTGTAATTTAATCGAAGCAAAAAATAAAATAAATGCTGCAATTAATAATTATTATAAGAATGTTGATGTATTTATTTCACTGGTTCAGTTTAGAAAAATAAAAGTTTCTCTCGTTGGCGACGTAAACAATCCTTCATCTTATATATTACCCGGGAATGCGAGACTTATTGATTTAATTGTAAATTCAGCAGGCCTAACAAAATCATCCAATTATAGAAACATAAAAATTACCGGCAAAGAAGGTGAATCTAAAACTTATGATTTCTTAAAATATTTAAGGTTTGGAAATAAAAATGACAATCCTTTATTACATGAAGGAGATATTATTCTAGTTGATAAGGCTGATAAAACCGTATCAATAAGCGGTGAAATAAAATATCCCGGCAACTACGAATTTGTAAGCGGGGAAACAGTAGCTGATTTTATTAAACTTGCAGGTGGTTTTTTAAATAAAGCAAGAACAGATACAATTGAAATAGTGAGATTTGAAAATAATGGCAAAACTCAAAAAAGTTTATATTATTCTTATAATAAAATAGTAAATAAAAAAATTGAGCTTGAAAACCAGGATATGGTTATTGTACGGCAGAAACCGCTATACTATGTCGATCGATTTGTTCAGGTTACCGGCTGGGTAAAGTATCCCGGCTATTATAAGATTGTTGAAGATAAAACTACATTAACGGACATAATTAATGAAGCAGGGGGATTCTTGAAGGAAGCCTCTTTGATTGATGCAACATTAATAAGGAAGCTGGGTACGGTTGAGAAGGATCCTGAATATGATAGGTTAAAGGGAATGCAGAGAAAAGATATGTCTGATGATGAATATGATTATTTTAAAGCCAAGTCACGGGAGGTAAAAGGCAAGGTTGTTGTAAATTTTGTAACTCTCTTCAAAAATCATGACAAATCCGAAAATGTAATATTAAAAAGCGGAGATGTTATAAACGTACCGGAAGCAAAAAACTATATTATTATGCTGGGGCAGGTTGTTAATCCCGGAGATATAATTTACCAAAAAGGTCTTACCGTAAATGATTATATAAGAATTGCCGGAGGATTCGGATGGCGTGCAATAAAGGGAGATGTAAGGGTTATCCGGGCTAATTCAGGTGATTGGATTGATGCAGATGATGTTGATTCTCTACAGCCTGGCGACGCTATCTGGGTTCCCGAAGAACCGCCGGCTCCAAGGTTCTGGGATGTATTTACTACTTCATTACAAATTGTGGGACAGGTTGCTTCAATAATAGCCGCAACCGTTGCAATAATAGTAGCATCAAGGAAATAAATTGACATATCACGAAATATTAAACATAATTATATTCAATAGGATTAAAATAATTAAAGTAACGGTCCTTTCAACCGTAATCATTTTCTTAATATTATTTTTTGTGTACCCATATACCTATCGTTCAACAGTTACCGTATTACCGCCTGAAAATAATGCCCACATGACAGGCATTGAGAGTCTGCTGGGCGGACAGGGTTTTTCAGACATGCTTTCGGGTGGTGCCGGCAGCGCTAATTCCCAATTATTTATGCAGATTATAAAAAGCAGAACCGCTGCTTTATATGTGGTTAAAATGAATAACCTTCAAAAATTTTATAAAATTAAAAATGAATACAAAGCGGCAGGAAAGCTTGATAAAAATTTAAATATTGAAGTTTCCAAAGAAAGTATCATTTCTTTAAGCGTAAATGTAACCACAGGTTTATTTCCCATGTTTTCCGAAAAAAGTGATTCGACACGAAAGCTGGCTGCATCTCTTTCAAATAGTTTTGTAGCAGCATTAGATAAAATAAATAGAGAAAAATTAATTTCCAAAGCTAAAGAGAGCAGAGAATTTATCGGGCAGCAGCTTGTTCAAACAAAAGCCAGACTGGATTCAGCCGAAAATGAGTTGATGAATTTTCAAAAGACAAATAAGGCCGTCTCTTTACCAAACCAGGTGAACGCTGCTATTAAAGCTGCTGCGGATATAAGAACAGAAATTATGAAAACCGAAGTCGAGATCGGTTTAATGCAGAATAACTTAAGAGAAGACAACAAAACTTTAATTGCTTTAAAGGATAAATTAAAACAATTGAGAGACCAGTATTCAAAAATGGAAATGGGAAGCCGGGATTATCTTGTTACATTTAAAGATGTACCGGAACTCGGAAAACATTTGGCAAATTTGTTACGCGAAGTTAAGATCCAAAATGAGATATATTCAATGCTTCAGCAGCAGTATTATAAAGAGCTTATTCAAGAGCATAAAGATATACCCACAGTTCAAATTTTGGACCCGGCAATTCCTCCGTTAAGTGCCTCAGCGCCACGAACAATTTTTTCTACACTAGTAGGCGGTATCTTTGTCTTTCTTGTAATGTGTTTTATCTGCATTGTTAGTGAAAGGAAAACATATTTTTTTACGCACAAAATCAGCAAGGAGTAGAAGTTGTATAAACCGACAGCAGTAGTAACCGGCGGTGCTGGTTTTTTAGGTTCGCATTTATGCGATAGATTACTTGAAGAGAAATTTAAAGTAATTTGTGTCGATAATTTAATAACCGGGAATGTTAACAACATTGCTCATTTTGCAGGTAAAGAAGATTTTTCGTTTGTAAAACATGATATTACTAATTATATATATTTACCCGGCAGGATAGACTACATTTTGCATTTTGCTTCACCTGCAAGCCCGATCGATTATTTACAACTGCCTATTCAGACATTAAAAGTCGGCTCCTTAGGAACTCATAAAGTTCTCGGATTAGCAAAGGAAAAAAAAGCGAGAATGCTGTTGGCGTCAACCTCTGAAGTTTACGGAGATCCAAGCGTTCACCCGCAAACAGAAGATTATTGGGGAAATGTAAACCCTATTGGTCCGCGAGGTGTTTATGACGAGGCAAAGAGATTTGCAGAAGCTTTAACTATGGCATATCATCGATATCACGGAGTTGACACGAGAATTGTTAGGATTTTCAATACGTTTGGCCCAAGAATGAGATTAGACGATGGCAGAGCCCTGCCGGCATTTGTCGGCCAGGCTTTACGAAACCGGGACTTGACTGTATTTGGAAATGGTTCTCAGACAAGAAGCTTTTGTTATGTGTCGGATCAGGTTGACGGGATATTTAAATTGTTAATGTCTAATGAAACCGACCCGGTTAATATTGGCAACCCGGAAGAGATAACAATAAAACAATTTGCTGAAGAGGTAATAAAACTTACCGGTTCCAAAAGCAAAGTTAAATATGTAGAACTTCCCGAAGACGATCCTAAAGTACGCCAGCCCAATATTGAAAAAGCCAGAAAAATTCTCGGTTGGGAACCTAAAGTAGACCGTACAGACGGATTAAAAATAACTTTGGAATATTTTAAAAAAGTTATTCATGATAATCATCATTGATTAGATGTCAAAAAAATTCACATCGACAGTTGCCGGCGCATCAATATTAATAACGGTTGTTGGGTTACTTGGAAAAGGGTTAGGCTTATTTCGCGAAATTATTTTTGCAAATTCATTCGGAATAAGTGTCAATTACAATCTTTATCTTGTCGGCGCAGTTCTTCCTTTAACGATAAACACAATTATACTCTATATCGGTCAAAACTATTTTATACCTAATTATAATAGAATAAAAGTAGAATCACCCGAGCATTCTGACAAATTTATAAGTTCAACATTCTGGATATTTACAATAGGCGGAATAGCCTTTTCAT
>CAZHBJ010000016.1:0-38141 GCA_964530445.1 uncultured Ignavibacteriaceae bacterium | reverse complement strand
TTCAGCAGCTTAAAAAGCTCGGCGTTAGCTGCGACTGGCAGCGCGAGCGTTTTACTATGGATGATGATTATTACAAAAAAGTTCTGGAAGCTTTTGTACAATTATATAAAGAAGGAAAAATATACCGCGGCTATCGAATGGTTAACTGGTGTCCTGCATCTAAGTCTGCAATTTCGGATGAGGAAGTAAATTATAAAACAGTAAACGGAAAGCTTTGGTATTTAAAATATCCTATTGTCGGAACAGATAACTATTTAGTGGTGGCAACTACACGTCCCGAAACAATGCTTGGCGATACCGGAGTCGCAGTTAATCCAAAAGATGAAAGATATAAAAAGTTTGTTGGTAAGAAAGTCCTATTACCGATAGTTGAAAGAGAAATTCCGATTTTCGGTGATGAATATGTCGATATGGAATTCGGCACCGGCGCAGTAAAAGTTACTCCCGCTCATGATGTTAACGACTATGATATGGGCATGCGACATAAGCTTGAGTTTATAAACATCTTTAATGAAGATGCTTCAACAAATAAAAATGTACCTGATGAGTTCAGCGGATTGGATAGATATGTTGTACGTAAAAAAGTTGTAGAAAGATTTGAAGAGCTCGGGCTTTTGGAGAAGACAGAGGATTATCAAAATAAAGTTGGTTATTCGGAACGGGGTGGCGTACCGATTGAACCGTATTTGTCCGAGCAATGGTTTATGAAAATGACTTCTGACGGTGGCGCTAACCCTAATGAAAATGAATTAGTAAAGCCTGCACTTGATGTTGTAAAGGAAGGTAAGATTCGTTTTTATCCAAATCATTGGATTAAAACATATGAACATTGGATGAGCAATATTAAGGATTGGTGTATCTCCAGGCAGCTTTGGTGGGGGCATCGTATCCCGGTTTGGTATAATAAGCAGACGAAAGAGATTTATTGCGATGTTAATCCTCCCGACGATATTGAAAACTGGAAGCAAGATAATGATGTGCTTGATACCTGGGCATCGAGCTGGCTTTGGGCTTATGATGTTTTTAAAACTGAGGATGAAAAAAAATATTATTACCCTACGGACACACTTGTAACAGCGCCCGATATAATTTTCTTTTGGGTTGCAAGAATGATTATGGCAGGTCTGCATTTCAGAAAAGATATTCCGTTTAAGAATGTTTATTTCACAAGTATAATTAGAGATCTCCAGGGAAGAAAAATGAGCAAGTCTCTCGGCAATTCGCCTGATCCCCTGGATGTTATTTCGGAATACGGAGCTGACGCTTTAAGATTTACTGTTATTTATTTGGCACCACTTGGGCAAGATGTTTTATTTAGTACTGAGAAATGCGAGATAGGAAGAAACTTTGCAAACAAAATTTGGAATGCAGGACGTTTTCTTTTAATGAATTCTCAAAACATTCCTATAAATAAAAATTTATTAAATAAACATTTAGATTTTTCGGATCACTGGATAAATTCTCGTTTACATCAAACTTTATCCGATCTCAAAAGAGCATTAGACAAGTTTGAGATAAACAATGCTGTTAAAATTATTTATTCTTTTACATGGAATGATTTCTGCGACTGGTACATTGAGCTGGCAAAGAACAGGCTTTATTCTGACGATGAAGAAATAAAATCTGCTGTACTTACAAGAGCTTTAAGTCTATTTGAAAATTTACTAAAAATCGTTCATCCTTTTATGCCGTTTCTTACGGAAGAATTATGGCAGCTTATCGAAAATAGAGAAGATGGTAAAAGCATTTCAACCTCTGAATATCCTGAATTAAATGAATCATTATTAAATCCCGAAGCTGAAAAAGAAATGGGATTCGTTCAGGATATAATTACTGCGATAAGAAACATCCGCGGAGAAATGAATATTCCTCCTTCAAAATTTGTAACGGCTTTTATAAAATCTAGTCATGTAAAAGATTATCAACTCGAATACATTAAAAAGTTAGGGAGAGTTGAAAGCATTACGGTTGATGAAAATCTTGAAAAACCGAAAGCAAGTGCATCAACTGTTTTAAACAATTGTGAAATATATATCCCACTTAAAGGTTTAATTGATCTCGATGTTGAAAGAAACCGGCTTCAAAAAGAAATTACTCGTCTGGAAGGTTCACTTGCTGGAATTGAAAAGAAATTATCGAATGAGAAATTTGTACAAAATGCAGCTCCAGAAGTTGTAGAACGTGAAAGGATAAAACAGAAGGATTGGAAAAATAACCTTGAAAAATTAAAAGATATTCTGATAAATTTGAATTAAGTTTTAATAATTTTAGCGAGCAACTGTCATCCCGAGCGAAGTCGAGGGAGGATTAATTTATTCATTAATTAAAAGGGTGAATTATGTATAGAACAATTGAAGATTTCAAAAACGACTGGGCTTACGAATCGGAAGCAACTTTAAAAATGATCAACGGTTTAACAGACGAGTCATTGGATAAAAAATTTAATGATAAAGTAAGAACACCTGGAAGACTTGCCTGGCACATTACATGTGCAATTCCGGAAATGATGAACCGTACCGATTTGAAAATTGATGAGTCGGCCGAAGAAAAAGAAGTACCTAAAAGTGTTTCTGAAATATCCTCAGTTTATAAAAAATCCGCAGATTCTTTAATGAATGAAGTTTCAAAAAAATGGCCGGATAATTCTTTAACCGATAAAGTAAATATGTACGGCGAAAATTGGGAAAAAGGTAAAATACTTTCGGTACTTGTAACACACCAAATTCATCATAGAGCCCAGTTAACTATACTAATGCGAATGGCAGGACTAAAAGTCCCCGGTGTATACGGACCGGCCAATGAAGAATGGGCTGCAATGGGTATGCAGCCGCAAGAATAAAATAAATTGGAGTTGTTATTTTACTGCCAGGTATTGAACACTGAATAAATTATTTTCATCAACCCAAAGTTGCTTAACAATAAAACTATCGGAGACTAATTCTTCAAATTCTTTTAACGTATACTTGTAAGAATACTCGGTTAATATATCGTCTCCCTTATCAAACGTTTTTGTAATTCCGTTAAGCCTTACATCTTGTTTCCCGGTACTCTTTAAGTGCATTTCAATTCTACCGGAATTTTCATTGTAAAAAGCATGATGAGTAAATTTATTCACATCAAAGTTGGAATCAATCTCACTGTTTAATCTTTGAAGAATATTTAAATTAAATTCGGCGGTTATTCCTTTCCTATCGTTATAAGCAGCTTCAAGTATTTTCTTATCTTTTTTTAAATCTACTCCGATTAATAATCCTCCTTTTCTGCCTAACAAGTTTGCAATCCTGCTTATAAAATATTTAGCCTTTGCGGGAGTAAAATTACCGATTGTAGATCCAGGAAAATAGACTGCAATCCTGCTGAAATCTTCTTTTATTTCAGGCAGTTTAAAAGGTTTGTTGTAATCGGCAGTTAAAGGATAAATTTTTATTGCCGGATATTCGTATCTTAAATCTTCTGCTGTTTTATGCAAATGTTCTGAAGAAATATCAATTGGAACATATGCGGCTAAATTCGTGAGATGTTTCAGTAATAATCTCGTCTTTATGCTGCTGCCGCTGCCCAATTCAACAAGTAAATTATTTTCACCAATCACAGATGATATTTCTTCAATGTTGTCTCTCATAATTTGGAGTTCGGTTCGGGTAGGGTAATACTCATCAAGTTTACATATTTCATCAAATAAAGCTGAGCCTTTTTCATCATAAAAATATTTACAGGATAATTCCATTTGTTCTTTGGATAATCCATCCAGAACATCGCTTATTATTTCATACTTTTTAGATTTTTTTGTTTTATATTCCATTATATCTTTCTTTTTTATTCAATGTCTTTTGCAAGTCTTATTCCCATAAACTGCCATCGTGCGCTCGGAGGGAAAAAATTTCTGTATGTCTTTCTTATATGAGTCACGGATGTGGCGCACGATCCTCCGCGCAGAACCATCTGACCGGACATGAACTTCCCGTTATATTCTCCTAAAGCGCCGGGTAATGTTTTATAACCTGGATAAGGTGAATAAGCACTCCTCGTCCATTCCCAAACATCACCAAACATTTGTTTTAATTGAGAATTATTTCTTGATTCATCAACCGGTACAGAGTGATAAAAACCATCTTCAACAAAATTGCCGGCCGGTTTTTCACCTGAAGATGCGGTTTCCCACTCTCCTTCGGTAGGCAGCCTGGCGCCTGCCCAGCGTGCAAATGCATCTGCTTCGTAAAAAGATATATGGCAAACAGGTTCATTTAAATCGACTTTATGAAATCCGCTTAGTTTATAATTCCACCAGTCGCCGTCCAGCTTAGTCCAGTACATGGGTGAATCCCACCTTTCGCTTTCAACTACGGCCCAGCCGTCCGATAACCACAACTCGGGAGTCTCATACCCTTTTGCTTCCATGAATGCCAAATATTCTCTGTTTGTAACTAAACGGGAAGCAATCTTAAATGAATTGATAAATTGCCTATGCTTTGGTGTTTCGTTATCATATGAAAAATTTTTACCGTTATGTCCAATCTCGTATATTCCTTCTTTAAACTCAATCCAGTTTGATTGGGGGATATTTTCTACAGGGGGAACCTCTTTACTTGAGTAAACAGGGTGTATCGGGTTTATAGAAAATACATGTTTTATATCTGTTAACATCAGCTCTTGATGCTGCTGTTCGTGATTAATCCCTATTTCAATAATAGGTGCAAATTTTATTAATTCCTTTTCATTTGCATTTTCAATAAAATTTAAAAGATTTTTATCTATGTAATTTCTATATTCAAAAACCTCGGCGACTGTCGGCCTTGATAATAATCCTCTTTTTGCCCGTGTAAACCTTTCACCGGCCAGTACATAATATGAATTAAACAGGTAAGCATAAATTTCTTTTAACGGCCTGTAATTTTTTAATCCTTCTTTTAAAACAAATGTTTCAAAGAACCAGCTGGTATGAGCTAAGTGCCATTTGGTAGGACTTACATCCGGCATAGATTGAATTATGTAATCTTCGGTTACTAACGGTTCGCATAGATATTTCGTAAAATCACGCGTCTTTCTATATCTTTCGCAAATTGTTTTTTTATTAAAGATATCTTCCGAATAAACTTCGTTAATATTTAAAGAATCAGCTTTACTGTTCATAAAAGCCTCTCTTCATTTCCGTATAAAATTTTTAATTAAGAAAAATGATGTGATCCGAAAAAAATATTAAATAAATAACTTCATTAATGCAAATATATTACCGGTGAACCCGGAATTTGTCACAGATTTAAGTGATCTAAAAATTATCAGGTGATATTAATCCAAATGTTTAATATTTAGCTAAAGTAAAATTTGATAATTATTTTTGCAGTAGTATAAATTTTAATATGAGAATTAAATATTTTAGCAAGTTTGAGGGATAAATAAAAATAAACTTCAGTTGAATAATAACAAATTATAGGAGAAATAAAATGCGGAAGTTATTTATGCTAATTACGGTATTTATCCTTGCAGTATCATTTAATTTATTTGCACAATCACCCGGAAGAAGAAATATTGGGTTCGGTGTTATGCTTGGCGATCCAACCGGACTAACATTAAAAATTTGGACCCCGACAAATAATGCTTTTGTTATCGATCTAGGTTCTTCATATTTCGGCAGCCCAAGGATAAATGTAGATTATTTATGGCACTTTAATGCTTTTCGCTCGAATACGGTTAATTTATATGCAGGCCCTGGAGCAGCATTGGGTTTCGGTAAAGGTCATGGTATATGGTATGACAATAATCAAGGATTTTATGTAAGAAATAATAATGCCGGTTTGGGCGTAAGAGGAGTTTTCGGCGTTGATTTTGTCCCGCAAAATAATCCGCTTGAATTCTTTGTTGAATTAGGCGTGTTAGTGGGTTTGGCACCTGATTTCGGCTCTGCAGTTGATGCGGCGATAGGTATACGTTTTTATCCTTAATAAAAAATTCTCTTAATGTTGTTAACCCGGAGAGTGCTGTTAAATTAGCGGCACTCTCTTTTTATATAATTCGATTTTAATATTTCTGTACTGTAAATTGAAAATCCTTCGGATTATATCCTTGCTGTAATAGTAATTTGAAAATAGTATCGAGATTTGATTCGGATAATTTGGGCGTACGGCTTAAAATCCAGCCGTACTTTCGTGTAGGTGTTCCTATTACTGCATACTTATAATCTTTGTCAAGCCCGATTATCCAATAATCTCCCCAAAATAGTGAGATACCTAAAATTCTTACAAAACTTACTTCAAGCTTGGAGTTGGTTTTAGAATCGACGACTTTAGCAATTCCGTTTGCCACATTTACGCTCCCGTCTTTTTCTATGCATTTATTTATTACATCAATCTTCCCGTCGTCACGAAGTTTATATTCGGCAGTAGTATTATGATCACACTTACTTTGGAAGCTGTTGGGAATTTTGGCAATTTCGTACCATAATCCGGCGTATTTATTCAAATCTACCGAGTCTACGGTAACAGGTTCATCCTTGTGAATATTTTGACTTTTTAAAGGAATAGTATTTAAGGAAAAGAAGATCACGGTTAACAAAACAAATCTTAAATAAAATACCTGAGTTATAGAAGTTATTTTTTCAAAATAGATTTTCATATTTAATTATCCGCCATTTTGTTTAAAATAAATGTTTTTTTATCGATAAAAATTTCCTTTTTAATCCGATGAAAAAAAGGCTAATTGGATTCGATTTTTAAGCGTAATTTTTAAAGAAAAAAAATTGATTTTAATCAATTAAACATCTGTCCGCTTATCCTTATATTTCACCTTTGGTAAAAAAGATAGCAATATTTTGCATATATACCGCTACTTTTCACTACCTAAAAAGAGAATAATGCTTAGTGATTGGCAGTATATCTCTCTCCTTTATCAATTCCCCCGACTCTCTCCGGGGGAATTGAAGTTTTTAAACATCCGGTGGAGTTTAAACTAAATTAGAGATATAATTTTCTTTATAAATCGATAACGATTATATTTAATGAGACATAATAAATTTCCTTTATATATTACTAATTTTACCACAGGTAATCTAAAATTTAAAGGGGCAACTGAAAATAATTTTAGAATGAATAGAAAAAAAGCATATTGGATAAGTCAAATAACAGGGTGGCTGGCGATAGCAATTGTCAATATTGTACTGCTTGCTTCGTTAAAGCATATAAATGCGGAAAGGACTATCTCAATTTTATATTTTTGCTTCCTGGGCGTATGCTTCACCCATATTTTCCGGGGAGTAATAAAAAAACATAATTGGTTTAACCTGCCGCTAAAAAAAATTATCCCGCGGGTTTTTATTTCCAGCCTTATTATCGGTTTAATAATCTACACGCTAATGTATGCTTTGGATGTTGCCATAGGTGTTGCAAAACTGGAGAAATTTAAAATAGCTATTTTATTGCTTGAAAATTTTCAGGTTACTACAATAATTTTATTATGGGAACTTATCTATTTTTCCGTTCATTATTTTGAAAAATATAAAAGGGTAGAAATTGAATCATACATTTGGGAAGCCGCGGTTAAGGACTTTGAACTAAAGACATTAAAGTCGCAGCTTAATCCACACTTTATGTTTAATGCATTAAATAGTATCCGCGCTTTAATTGATGTTGATCCTCAAAGTGCCCAAACAGCCGTAACTAGGCTTTCAAATTTGCTTAGATATTCATTGAGAATGGAGAGAATTGAAACAGTTTCATTGAAGGAAGAAATGCAGACGGTAACCGATTACCTCGAATTGGAATCCGTTCGTTTTGAAGAACGTTTAAAATTTAAAATTGATATAGATCCCAAATCGGCTAAACTTGAAATTCCGCCAATGATGATTCAAACATTGGTTGAAAACGGAATTAAACACGGAATATCCAAGAAAACCGAGGGCGGTGAGATAACTATAAAGTCCAAAGTAGATAATTCCAATTTATATATAGATATTGAAAACAGCGGGCAAATTGATGATACTGCATTGCAAAATTCATCCGGTTTTGGCATTAACAATACTAAGCATAGGCTGCACCTGCTATACGGTGAAGCGGCCTCTTTCTCAATAAAAAACGAATCTAAAAATAATGTTTTAGCTAAATTAGTCATCCCCACTGGAGGAATTTAAAATGAAAGCTTTAATAATTGACGATGAAAGATTAGCGAGAGTTGAATTACGCAGATTATTGGTTCCGTATAAAGAAATTAATATTGTTGGCGAAGCTGTAAATGCCGAAGACGCGCTAAACAAAATTACGGAGCTGAGCCCCGACCTGATTTTTCTTGATATTCAAATGCCGGGTAAAAACGGATTTGAGTTACTGGAAGAATTAGACAGTGTACCTACCGTTATTTTTACAACTGCTTATGATGAGTATGCTTTAAAAGCCTTCGAATATAATGCAATGGATTACCTGTTAAAACCCATCGAGCCTAAGCGGCTGGAAGATACAGTTAAGAAGATTGTTGAGCAGAAAAGAAAAACTGTAGTACAAAATTCCGAAACCCCGGTGCTAAGCGAAGACGACCAGGTTTTTGTAAAAGACGGCGAAAGATGCTGGTTTGTAAAACTGCAAACAGTCCGCCTGTTTGAATCTGAGGGAAACTATGTGAGATTATATTTTGATGACAACAAGCCTTTAATTTTAAGAACATTAAATTATCTTGGTGAACGTCTTGATAGTAAAGCGTTTTTCAGAGCTAACAGAAAACATATAATCAATTTAAAATATATTGAAAATATAGAACCCTGGCTGAACGGCGGCTTGCTTGTAAAATTAAAAGGCGGAAATAAGATTGAAGTCTCAAGAAGACAGGCAATAAAGTTTAAAGATATGTTAAGCTTGTAATTTTAAAAGCTTAAAAATTTTATTAATCAAACAAAACCCAAGAAATTCCAAACCTAATTGCTCTTTGAGGCATAGGATAATAAGGAATCATGTAATACTGGTTGTCTAATAAGTTTTGCCAGGTAAAATAAATGATAGCAACTTTTTGAATTGTCCCCATTAATGTAAAGTCCAAAACATTCCTTTGATTCACATCCTGATCGTTAATGTATTTTTGCCTGCTGTCAAAATAAAAAACGAAACCGGATTTTAAATTAAGATTGTCATGGAAAAGCATACCTTCGTAATAAAGACCCCCGGTAAAATTAATCTTCGGCAGTAAATATAATAGTTCGGAAGTATTTTTAATTGAGTAATAAGAGGTTGTTGTCTCAAGTGCTATATGCCAAATTTTAAAATTTAAATTTAATGCGGCACCCTGCATATCAGCATAATAATTTTCATAAGATAAAAAGGGATATCTTTCCGGCAGAGTAAGATTATTCCGTTTAAAGTATTTTACTTCCGTATAAAGATTACCGGCTGATAATAAAATCCCGGCTTCGAAATTTCTTACAAAACCTGAATGTGCATAAGTTTTATAATTTGAATAACCTATATAAATTTTCGAATGTTTAAAGTAATAATAAGAAAGATCGCCGCCGTACCCGTTATATGCGCCATTCATCGAATTTTGGTATCTATTCCCGGATTCGTTTGCATACTTATAAAAAATTGATGGTATTAAAGTGCTGTCTAATAATCTTAAAGAAAAAATAGAAGACACTGCATAATTATTATAATTTACCGGGTAGTAATTAAAACTTGAATCCGAAAGCGAATAATATTTAATATCCGCTTTTTCATAATTGGCATTAAGTTGAATATTAAAAATGTTTTGAGAGAATGTTTGCTTAAGTGCCGCGCCGTATATTTTATTCTTATCGGTAGTTTTATTAAACAAATTGTTTTGAGATTGGTTGAATTCGGTTTGATTAAATTTGTAATAAAAGTTCAAATCGGTTAAAAAATTGAGAGACTCTTTTGCAAGTAGTTTTAAATTAAAATAATGATTTTTAACTCTTTGATTACTAAAAGGATAATATACCGGTGCAGTAATCTGATATAACGAAAAATATGTGCTGTTCAGCTTCAAAGTGCTGTCGTAGTTTACTCCGCCGTTTAATCCGACTTTGGAATTATAAAAATCATAACCGCCGGTTATATTAACTTTATTTGATAGAAAATATTTTAATCTGACTTTTGTTTGCCAAATGCTGAAGCTGCTGTTTGTATAACTGCTGTCTACTTTTCTATTTGTTATGTCGAACGACAAATCAAATTTCTTAAAAACTTTTTCATTAAAGATACCGTCTATCATTGCTTCGCCGTATGGGCCCTGATAGTATCGGATTCGTGAATACGGCTTTACAGCGATAAAATCCCTTGAAATGAAATTTATTGTACTGGGATTGCTGATTGATCCGTATAAAAATCCCCTGGGTGAAGGAACTACTTCGATCGAATCTATATACTCGGATTGAATATAATTTAAATCGAGTGAATTAGTTAACCTGTTGTTCACAGAAACGCCGTCCTCAAGATAACTAATGCTGTTAAAGCCGAGACCGTATAGCATAATTTCATTGGGATATCCGACAAAGCCGTAGTCCCTAGTAAAATAAAAACCGAAAGTTTTAAATAAATCTCCGGTGTATCTGTAATCCAGATGGTTTATAGTTTCCCTGTTAATAAAATTACCATATGCATCTAACGGTGTTTCATAAATAGGATTAAGTTTATATTCCTTTGCATGAATTCTTTTTAAGGAATCCTTTACTGCAAGCGTATCTTTTACATTAGTATTTAATGTATCGGAAAAATTAATTTGTCTTTTCGATTTTAGAGAATCAAAAGATTGAGGCTGTGCTGATGCAATTAGAATAAGAAATAAAACCGGTAGAAATTTCATTCTTTTTAACAAGGGCAATTCAACTTATTAATAATATTAAGTATGAATTTAACTAAATAAATTTTAAGCTCAAAGACAGGAGCGGACAGTTAATTTAAATTCGTATAGGGATTGTAAATATATAAGAAACCCCACTTTCACTAGAATGAGAATAATTTTAAACGCTCAATATTCATTTATTATTTTTACCGGCAATCAGTCCGCTATGGGATAACATATCGATTTTGACACCCTATTAAAAGGCTCGAAGATACCCCGAAGAGGGTATATTGAAAAAGCAATTTCAATTTTTTAAAAAAATATGGTAATAAATATTTTATTTAATAATTTTTATCTTTAATTTAAACATCGAATTATCTTATTAAAAAAATATTAAAGGAAAACGCTATGGCAGCTGCAAAGCCTTTGACCAAAGGTCAAATTTTGGATCATCTTTCAAAAAAGACCGGTACTACAAAAAAATTAGCCGGACAATTTTTAGACGAATTCGTTACATTAGCTTATAAAGAAGCTAAAAAATCTTTTGTTGTTCCTGGCTTGGGGAAATTAGTTGTCGTAAACAGGAAAAAAAGAATGGGTAGAAATCCTGCCACAGGCGAAACGATGGTAATTCCTGCTAAGAAAGCTCTTAAGTTTAGAATTGCAAAAGCAGCTAAGGATGCTGTATTACCTAAAAAATAATTTGTTTAATTAAAGCCTGTCGAAAGACAGGCTTTCCTATTTCTATTTTCACAAGCAAATTATTCTTCCTATATACGGGCTTCAAATTAAGTCCATGTGAATTCTTATCTTTAAACCTATTGTATAGCTGCGTAATTTATATAACTCACAAGGTCGTATCCGTTAGATTTTCTTCATGAGTGTTATTCAGTGTGTGCTCTTTTAACCAAGCCATTCTAATTTCTTTTTACTAATTTTACGTATTATTTATTCATTATCCGGTTAAACCGAATAAAAAATTTTATGGAGAATTAGAAATGATCCTTAATTATTGTGCTGTGCGGAATTATTTAATTGCTCTGTGTCTCTTGCTTATAATTTCCGCATCACTAAAGGCGCAGGAAATCAATGACCTAATCCGGCCTGTTCATTTGACTGCAGGAGTTACCGACTCTCTTTTGGTGAATGATATATTTTACGCAGATAGTTACAATGTGCATTTTGATCAAAATAAGAATATTAAAGTTTCGTACTCTGCAAAAACCCGGATGATTCATATAACCTCCGATAAAAATTTTGAAGGTATAAGCCTAATTAATTTTACATTTTTTAATAAAAGATATGTATTTCCGGTAATTTCCGAGATACCTCAAGCATATTCGTTTTCATATAAACCGGAAGGTAAGCCAAAGACTGTTAATTTATTCGGAAGCTTTAACGGATGGAACAGGCAAAGCCTGCCGATGAAATTGAGAAACGGTGTATATAGGATAAAAATAAATTTGGAACCAGGCAGCTACCAATATAGATTTTATGTGGATGGTAAAGAAATTGTCGATCCGACTAACCCTAATAAAGTACCGAACGGGATGGGCGGGCTTAATTCCGAATTCGGCATTCTCCCGAGACATGCCGAAAAAATTTATTTGGATATTTTGGGTAAATCAATAACCGATACGTGCGATTATTTATTTTTTTATGTAGAAAAAAAGAATAAGTCGTTCCCGGTTAGTCATGCCGATATAATTGCTCTGATAAATAATGAAAGAGTTCCTGAACGTCAAATAAAGATTAACGGAAGTAAAATTGAATTAAAAATTTCCGGCGAAAGATTAAAACAAAATATTACGGTTAGATTGGCGGTAAATAAAGATGGACAAACTTCTAATATTCAAACTATCAAATTATTAAAAGGAGTTCCTGCAGGTAGTGAGAAAAATTTAACTTTACATGACCAGGTTATTTATTCAATAATGATCGACAGGTTTTATGATGGAGATAAAAGTAACGATAAACCTGTTGTTATGCCGGATCTTTCCTTTAAAGCAAATTACCAGGGCGGGGATTTACAGGGCATATTGGATAAAATTAACAGCGACTATTTTGACTCACTTGGTGTAAATACATTATGGATATCTCCTGTAGTTGATAACCCGGACAGCGCTTACAGAGAATATCCTCCGCCGCACAGGCTTTATACGGGGTATCACGGTTATTGGCCTCTGCATTCCTTTAAGGTTGAAGAGCATTTCGGAAATATGGGGCTGCTAAAAAAATTGGTGTCAACGGCTCATAAACATAAAATAAAAATTCTGATTGATTATGTAGCTCATCATGTCTTTATTAAAAATCCGTTGTATAAAGAACACCGCGATTGGTTCGGCGTGCTTTATCTGCCGAACGGAAAAAGAAATTTAAGGCTCTGGGATGAAGAGCGTCTTACAACATGGTTTGATACCTACCTTCCTACATTTAATTATGTCGGTTCTAAGAAAGCAAGAGACTTTATGACCGATAATGCCGTATGGTGGCTTAAACAAACCAATGCCGACGGATTCAGGCACGACGCGGTTAAGCATATTCCAAATAAGTTTTGGAGACTGTTAACAAAGAAAATTAAAAAGGAAATCGAAATACCGGAAAAAAGAAAAATATATCAAATCGGCGAAACTTTCGGCAGTTATAATTTGGTTGATTCATATGTTAATAACGGTCAGTTAAATGCGCAGTTTAATTTTAATCTTTACGATGTGGCAATCCCGACCTTTTTAGATCCCAAAGCGTCATTTAAGAAACTCGATAACGAAATTCAAAAATCATTTTTAGTTTACGGCGAAAATAATTTGATGGGAAATATCATGGACAGCCATGATAAAGTTCGGTTTATGGCATTTGCCGACGGCGAAATACCGTTAAATGGAGAGGATGCATCGGAAATAGGATGGACTGATCCGCCTATTGTAAGACATGAATCAAGTTATAAAAAGCTTAAACTGTACTTGTCATATCTCTTAACAATTCCCGGTATACCGGTAATTGATTACGGAGATGAAATAGGAATGACAGGTGCTGCTGATCCCGATAACAGAAGAATGATGAGATTCGGAAATCAACTTTCTCCATGGGAGAAAGAGACTCTTCATGACGTTAGAAAGATTATAAATATAAGAGATGATAATTCCGCTTTGAGGTATGGAGATTTTCAAACTTTTAAAGCGGATTCAAATGTTTATGTATATCTTCGTTCCGATATGAATGAAAGAATTTTGGTAGCATTAAATAAAAGTGACAAAGCTAAAACAATAAGTATTTCTTTACCCAAAATTTATCACTTAACCTCGGGTACTGATTTGTATTCCGGAAAAAGAATCAAAATTAAATATGATAAAATTAGGATAACTATTCCCGCAATCGGTTTTAGAATAATGAAGGTTGAGTAACAATACTATATAAGTATAAGCAATTTTATAAAAGGTAATAAATGACAATTCGTAAAATATTATTTATTCTGATAGCATCGTTTTTTTTAACGTCCTGCGGAAATAACAATAAAAACAATATAAATGAAAAACTGGATTTTAAAATGAATAAAATAGCTGAAAATTATGTTAAGCTTGTTTTAAAAGTCGGGCAAGCCGACAATAATTATGTTGATGCATACTACGGTCCGGCAGATTGGTATCCAAAAGATAACTTAAAAACTTCTGCAGATACCGTTGCGTTATTAAAACAATGCGGTTCGGAAACCGACAGCCTCCTTGATAACCTAGAATCGTTAAAAGATTATAAGGCGGATAAGCTGCAGGCTTTACGTTTTAGATTTTTATATAAGCAGCTTCTGGCTGTTAAAACTGAAATATTCATGCTGCAGGGAGGCTCATTAACATTTGATGAAGAAAGTAAAGCTTTATATGATGCCGTTGCCCCTTCTTACGGGAAAGAGCATTTTCAGAAAATTCTTAACAAGCTTAACGAAGTCTTACCGGGAACCGGAGAGATATCCGAAAGGCTGGATGATTTTAATAAGAATTTTATAATTCCGAAAAATAAATTAAATAGTGTTTTTGAAGCTGCAATAAAAGAATGCAGGCGAAGAACTTTGGAACATATTAAGCTTCCGGAAAGTGAGAATTTTAAAGTTGAGTATGTAACCGATAAACCGTGGAGCGCTTACAATTGGTATAAAGGAAATTATTTTAGTGTTATCCAGGTAAATACCGATCTTCCGATATATATAAATCGAGCAATCGAACTTGCGGCCCACGAAGGCTACCCCGGGCACCATGTTTATAATACTCTGCTTGAAGAAAAACTTGTTAAGAAAAATAAATGGATGGAATATACGGTCTATCCTTTATACAGCCCGCAATCTTTAATTGCAGAAGGAACTGCAAACTTCGGAATACAGATGATTTTTCCCGGTAATGAAAAAATTAAATTTGAACAAAATGTCCTTTTCCCCTTGGCAGGCATCGATAAAGATAAGGCTGAAAAATATGAAGAAGTACAAGAATTACTTCAAGAGTTAAACTTTGCTGGTAACGAAGCTGCCAGAAATTATCTGAATAAAAAATGGAATAAAAGTGAAGCAGTAAAATGGTTGGAAAAGTACTGCTTAATGTCGCCACAGAGAGCCGAACAAAGAATAAAGTTTATTAAAAAATACCGGAGCTATGTAATAAATTATAATCTTGGTGAAGAAATCATAAAAAATTACATTGAAAAAAACGGCGGAACAAAAGAGAATTCGGGAAAGAGATGGGATTTATTTAAATATATTTTAACAAGTCCGCAAACTCCGTCCGGATTAATTAACTCCACATTGTAAGTTTTGTTTTTGTACATAAATAATTAAGTTAAATAAGCTTGAATTATTATTTAGTTTTTGATTATTGTTTTTATGTGAAAGGATTAATAAGTAAGTAAATAATTAAACTTAAATTCTACCGGAAATTATAATGGCAAAAAGGGTACGTCTTGATTCCGCTACAAAATTTTTTATATCCGTAATCGGCATAACCGTAATTGCTATTGTACTAAAGGAATTGAGCCATATATTTATTCCCTTTGTAATTGCATATTTTTTATTTTTCCTTTTTTCACCTTTAAATACGTTCCTGGCAAAAAACAAATTTCCTCTTTTTTCTGCTTTGATTATTGATATTCTTATTATTGCTTTCCTTTTGTGGGGTGTCTCGTCATTTATAATAGGTGCATTTACAAAATTCGGCCAGCAGATACCGGAATATTTTAATAAGCTGAATCATATAGTTTCCGGAACAGCTGTTTCACTGCATATTAAAGATCCTTTCTTTAGATATTTTTCTATAGAAAAAATTATTGCCAAAATAAATTACCAGCAGCTTGCCGGCGGCATTTTCAATTCAACATTTACATTTATGGGGAATATTTTATTTATATTATTCTTTTTTATCTTTGTCGTTACCGGGCATAACACCATATACGAAGCTATTAAGGATAGATTTGTATCTAAAAGAGTTAAGCCTGAGATGAAAAAGGCCAAGAAAAAATATTTAACTGCTGCGGAAAATTTACATACAGAATTAGCACCGTCGTTAAAGGATACACTGAATATCGAAAGACAGACCAAAGAAGAAAAGCTTTCTAATACTTTTAAAACTATTACGGAGCAAATTCAAAAATATATAATAATAAAAATTCTTATAAACTTATCGGCAGGCGTTATTGTCTCGATATTTCTTGCCATACTCGGGGTTGACTTTCCTATTATCTGGGGGCTATTCGTTTTTTTATTTAATTTCATTCCGACAATAGGTTCTGCAATTTCATTAATATTGCCTGTTACTATGTCTTTACTCGAGTATGAGTCGTTTACTTTCGCATTAATAGTCGCCTTAATTTTAATAGCGATACAGACGTTGTTTTTCAATATAATAGAAACAAGCTTTGTTGGTAAAAGATTAAATTTAAATCCGCTATTAATATTGCTTGCTGTTTTGATATGGGGATATATCTGGGGCGTTGTCGGGATGCTTCTCGCGGTTCCGTTAACTGCTATAATAAAGATTATTGTTTCGAACTCTAATTCCCGCAATCTGAATTTTTTAGGCGATCTTATGAGTAAAGGATAAATATAAGTTTTAATTTTAATTGGAATCAACCCTGAATGATTTTTTTCTTTAGAGAAGATTTTATAAAATCAAAATATTCTTTACCTATTACCAATTCAGAGAATATTTCCTTAATAAGTTCTTTTGAGATTTTTTTGAAATCTTTTTCCAACGGTGTAATACACACTCCTCCTAAATCGACAGCAGCCGGACTGATTAGGATATTTTTATTACCTTCTTCAAAATAATGAGATGAACGGTGTTTGTTTCTCGGGAAAATAATTATTCTCCACCCCGTATCTTCCTGATAGAACGACAATATATTCATCATTGGCTCTTCAACGTTTTTATTTATGGAGGAATATATTTCATAAAATATATTAAATGAATTTATAATTGCTTTTTCGGAAACGCCTTCTATGGAAATGTATTTCCTTAGTCCGTCGTCTATTCCGCTAACAATTATCTTATTATTATTTACAAGCACCTCTCCGTATAATTTTTTTAAATTATTAAATTCTTCATCTATCGGCATAAAATATTTGCTGCCTGCCTGAAAATGCAGGTGATCCGGTGCTGAAGCGCCGCATTTGGGACCGTTGTAAAATACGGTGTAAAACTGCGACATGTCTTTGCCGAAAGCCAGCAGCTTACCGAAATTTTCTTTTATGTTTTGTTCAAAATGATTTATTTCCGGAAGCGTGAAATGTTCTGGAAAGATGGGATAAGGATTGCAGAGTATTAAATAGTTATGATCGTAAAGAATACCTTTTTGTTTTTCAGGTAAATTTTCATAACACAAAAAGCATTTCCGGTTATTTATAGAGTCTGCATCAACCTTGGCTGAGCTGGAAATTATTCGGCCCGGGTTAAACTGAACTTTAATTTTAAAGCCGTCAAAATTAAAAGTTTTTACTTGTACGGATTCAAGAGAGCTATATCCGTCTGCAATTTGTTTCCATTCTTTCTTTTGGTTTTCAAGCAGTATTTTTGCTGCATTCCCGTAATCGTTTTTCCGGATGAAAGTTTCTGCATTCTTATTCTCAAAAAAAATATTTTCAATTAATTTTTTGTTCCCATGCATAATTTGCGTTTTCTCTTATCGACATTTTATGTTAATGTAAAAAACCTGATTTAATATTCGAAATGAAATTACGTTTTCTGTAATTCTATTTTAAATTGCAGATCATTGTTTAGCTGAGTTAAGTTTTATTCTTGCTAATATTTCAAAAGTTCTTATCCTGTCTTTATATAAGTTGTTGGCATTTTGGTTCTCAATCGGCAGAGCCGCATCTGTATTATCTTCCCATCTTCGGCAAAAATAAAGCGTATCATAAATTCGTCCGATTTGATATTTACGGGAGATCATTAGCCCGAGAGCATAGTCTTCTCCATAGCTTACATTAGGGATTTTTATCTTTCTTAAAAGCGGAGTAAAGAAAGCGCGTGGTGCGCCTAATCCGTTAATTCTTAATGCATTATTCCTGCCGTTTTCCGGCGTCCATTCTTTGTGATCTATTATTCCCGGGGGAATATCTTTTAAGTTAAAGTCGGTTAATATATATGTACCAACTACCATTGCACATTTTTCTTTTTTAAAGAGATCGACAATTTTTTTTACGGTATTATCATCCGAGTAAATATCGTCGCTGTCAAGCTGGATAGCGAATCTTCCGCAGCTATTATGATGAACTGCTTCATTCCAGCATCCCCCTATACCCAAATCATATCTTTCCGGAATTATATGAATTATTCTTTTATCATTTTTTACAAAGTTATTTAAAATTTCGGTTGTCCCGTCCGATGAATGATTATCTACAATAATTAAATTAAATTTAAAATCGGTTTTTTGTTTAAGTACTGATTCAACGGCATCACTTATTGTTTTTACACGGTTTTTTACCGGAATAATTACGGAGGCTTCATTTTCAAAGTCGCTTTCATTTAAATCGATCTGCTCAAAATCCGGTTTCAGGTAAGCGCCGATTTTTTTCAAATATTCTGTTGCTGCTTTTTCCATATCAATTTGAACTTCCCTGTTCCTGGGATTTACATAATCAAATATCTTTTCTCCTGATTTTCTAAAATCCGTTTCTATTGTTGTATAGAGGAATTCGGGAACTCTAACGAGTGCGTAATAGTTTGAGATGTTGAGCCGTAAAGAATAAAAGCTTGCAAATTTATAATTGATAGGATTTTCATGAATAGTTTTGTTAAGCGCTTCTTTTTTTAAGATGAGTAAAGGTCCGAAATTAAAATCATCTCTAATACTCCCCGATTGATAATCAATAACCGGGTGTGCGTTTCTTTCTTCATTTTTTATTTCATAAAAATCAGAATAAACCAGTCCCGCACCGGTTGCTTCGGCTACATCTAGGAATCTTTCCAAAGCAAACTGTCCTAAGTTTATTTTTGTGTCTTGCGTTAAAAATAAGATATAATCAGTTGACGATTTTTTGTTGATCAATTCTACGGTTTCACTGCCGAACAAATTATTTATTTTAAGTACTTCGCAATTATCATAGTGGTTTGCGTCTTCCGATTGAGACAGAAGATAAACTCGTTCTACGCATCCTGTTGACTTTAATTCATCTAACATTTCCAGTGTATAATTATTTCCGCTGTAAGGTAAAAAAGCAGTAATCTTATAGTTCATGAACACTCCGCCTTAATATTAATTTTATTTTTAAAGTTAATTATTAACAAAAGAAGAAACAAAACATACAAATAAATATAAAATCAATTTCCAGATATTTATTTTCTAATAGATTCTACGGGAATCTCCGCCTTTATGGAAGCATATGAATAAAATTATTTACTTCTCTTTATTTATCGCAAGTTCGTAAATACTTAAAATTTTATCCGTTAAAAAAGTATCATCAAAATTTTCAATAGCTCTTTTTCTTGCTGCTTTACCAAAACGTATTCTTGTATCCTTAGAATCAATTAAAGCATCAAGTTTTTTAAATAAGTCATGCCGGTTCCGGCTTTCGAATAAAAATGAAGTTTCATTATCTACTGCAATATCCAGCACTCCGTCTGAATTTGAACAAACCGAAGGAAGCCCCATCGACATCGCTTCAATCAAAGCAATACCGAAAGCTTCGCTGTGAGAAGGGAAAACAAAAACATCCATTGATTTTAAAACTTCAGGAATATCGCTCCTATAGCCGGTAAAAATAAGATTATTAAGATTTAAATCTTTTGCAAATTGTTTTATAGAATCCGCGTAATTATCTTCGCCGCGACTGGCTTCCCCAACCACAAGAAATTTTAAATTTGTATGCTTTTTATTCAATTCGGCCGCTGCATTTAAAAATTCTTCATGACCTTTTCCCGGACTAAACCTTGCAAGCATACCTATCACAATATTTTCATTTTGGAGTCCGAATTCCTTCTTAACATTTTTGTTGTCAACCTTTTCCGGGTTAAACCTTTGCGTATCGATCGCATTATGAAGCAGTAAAATATTTTCTTCCGGCAGCGGGCAAGTATCTTTTAAATTTTTTTTAATTACATTACTAATTGCCAGTGCAAATGTTAATCGTCCGTAAATCCATTTGTGAAGATTATCTTTTTTAATAATTGAAGAGCCGACGTGTTTTGTTAAAATAAGCGGAGTTTTGTCTTTTATTAATTTTAATGCAGGGACAAGAAGCCATAAATCTTTGGAAGCATGAGTATGAATAATATCATAATTGCCTTTCCTAATTATATTGCTCAACTTAATTGTACTGAAGGGCTGAAAGTAGCCCGATGTTTTTAACGGATGGATGATCAAACCCATATTAGACGCTTCTATGTGCAGTCTCGATTCGGCAATGCAAATAAGCTCAACCTTTACATCTCTATTTAACAATAGTTTAATTGAAGTTAGAGTAAACATTTCCATGCCGCCCCAGCTTTTAGAAAGGCATGAGTATAATATTTTCATATTTTGTAATTAAAATATTTCTTAGTTGGATATCTACATAATATTTATTTTAAGCAAAGTTGCTTTCTTCGCACGACAAAGTAGGCAGCTAAAGTTCAAGTTTAAGAGTAAATTCAAGCACATGCAGTTTTAATATATCTTTTTAAGTTTTGTATTTTTAAAATAGTGAACCAATATTTCATCAAACTGGTAGCCTTTTGCAGCCATAACTGCTGCACCAATTTGACATAGGCCCACACCATGACCCCACCCGGCGCCGGTTAAAATAAATTTTTGCGGAATTCCGTTTTGAATATCTTCTTTATCAACAACAAAAGCCGAACTGTATAAGTGGCTGGTCGAAAGTGTTCGTCTTATTTCTAGTTCCTTACCAATAATTAATGTCTTTTTTGTACCGGCTATTTTTAGTTTGATCAATCTTGCCGATACGCCTCGCTCGATCGGGATTAAATCCTGAATTTCTCCAAAATCTATTTCTGTATTCTTCTTAATAAGGTCGGCAATTTCCTTTTGTGTATATTCAACTTTCCACCTGTAAAAGTCAGTTGTTTCCTGATCGTAATCCAAAAGAACTTGGGATAGTATCTTTTTTTCTTTTGTATTGCAAAAAGCGGGTGGACTGCTTGTAATCCATTTACGTGCATTTAATTCATTTGAAAAATCAAGGTTATAACTTTCGGGTTCAAATTTATAATCTATAATTGAGGATAAATATTTATATTTAACAGGTTCCCAAACATTTTCAAAAGGTTCTGAAATTCCGCCGCATGATTTTGAATAACGTGTATCGCAAATTTTATTCTCACTTATTAAAACAATACCGGCGGTTTGTTTTATAGCCTGGCGGGCCCCTTCGGTAAAAACCTTTGTAATTCCCTGGTAACGCTGGCAATGATCATCTGCGCAGACATCATATAAAGTATGGTCTTCTCTATCATACCATTTTATATGCTCATTTTCATTTAGGCTGTCGGATACAAATTTAGATTTGCTTGTCTTTAGCTCTTTCGATTTTTCTATTTGTGATAGTACCCAGCTCCGGGAGACAATTGCATGGGCTTTAAGAAGCTGCAGAGAACTTTTTGCACTCATTTCCGAAGAGATTACACTTACTAAATAATTTTCTAAAGGTAGAATATTAATGGCTGTAATTTTATCTTTATTTTTTATTAGCTTTAGTGATCCTGTAAACCTTTGCTTTTCTTTTCTTTCCCAATGAAATTTAACCCCAATTATAACATCTTTTAATAAAAAGGATTCTATTGCAGGGGCCTGCGGCTCAAAAATAATTTCGTCCGATATTTCAATTTTTTCATTGCCCTTTTTACATATTATCCTATCATTTACCAACTCTGCAGAAAACCGGCCGCTGAAGGTTTGTTTTAATCCGTATGTTTTAAAATCTCCGTGCAGTTCAAAATTAATCTGCTTTTCTGTTAGAATTCCGACGCTTATAAACGGTTCTTTGGTTGTGTTTATCATTATATGTTGTTCTTTAAAAAAATGCGAAGTTTGTATAAAAAATTTATATCTTAATATAAAATATAAGAATTAGCAGCTAATAAATGTATGGTAAATATTGGGGCTATTCGGATATTTGCATTATTGTATTTAATTTGGCTCACATCTTCTTAAAATTTTATAAGATAAAAACCTAAATGAATAAAAAAGAACAGAAAGTTGTAAATATTATAGGCTTCCCTATGGATTTAGGCGCAGGCAGGCGCGGTGTTGATATGGGACCTTCTGCTTTAAGAATTGCGGGCATAAAAGAAAAGCTGGAAAGGCTGGGTTATAAAGTAATAGACAGCGGTGATATTTTTATCAAAATAATGGAAAGGCAAAAGGTAGCCAACCAAAAGCTTAAATATTTAAATGAAATATTAAGAACATCCAAAACTCTTGCAAATAAAGTTGAAAAGGTTTTGGAAAAAGGTCAATTCCCTCTTTGTATTGGAGGAGATCATTCTATGGCTCTGGGCAGCATAGCAGGTATTTCTTCTTACTGTAGAAAAAATAAATTAAAGTTCGGGGTTATCTGGATTGATGCTCATGCGGATATGAATACAGATAAAACAACTCCTTCTGGAAATATTCACGGCATGCCGCTCTCAGCTGCTTTAGGTATCGGTAATGACAGCCTTGTCAGTCTAAGCGGATTTTCTCCAAAAGTTTTACCTGAAAATTGTGCTTTGATAGGAATAAGAAGTATAGACTCTCTTGAGAAAATGAGTATTAAAAAAATAAATCCTACGGTTTATACTATGGCGGATATAGACAAGCTCGGAATTCACAGGGTAATATCCAGAGTGTTAAAGCAATTCCGGGAAAAGGTGGATCACATACACGTCAGTTTTGATTTGGACAGTGTTGACCCTTCCGTAGCACCCGGTGTGGGAACCCCTGTTACTGGAGGATTAAGTTATAGGGAAACACACCTGCTTATGGAATCTATTGCCGACTGCGGATGCATTTCTTCTTTGGAAGTTACGGAAGTTAATCCCATTTTAGATTTTCAGAATAAAAGTGCGGTTTTTGCTGCAGATGTCGTTGCTTCCATAATGGGACAGCGCATATTATAATTTTTTTATTATGTTAAATGTTATAATTATTCAGATTCAGGAAGGAAATTAGCATTAAGATGTTAAAGCAGCAGCCCATATTAATTTACTCTCTTATATTTTTAATTATTTCTCTTATATTAAAATTTTTCGGGTTTATTTATTTTGATAACTATGAGCTGCTTGCATACGCTTTTATTTTTTACGGGATTAGTTCTGTTTATATTTCATTCGGAAAAAATAAAAGGCTGCAATTGTTTATCGGTACTGCAGTATTTCTAATTGGAATAATATTTTTTCTTGTTAGTAACTTTGATATATTTAATTTATCAAGTTTAATTTTCCCGTCTGCACTTTTGATTCTTGGTATAGGAAGCTGGATGCTGTTTCTCGATAATACCGATGATAAAGCTATCTTTTTTATTTCGATTATTTTTATTCTGCTCGGCATCGTTTATTCCGTTAGTGTTGGATCGTTAAGGGCGGTTTCATTTATTAATTCGATAGCTTCAATCACTTTAAAATACTGGGTGGTTGCTTTGATTTTGATTTTTATCGTCATCATACTGAAAAGAGAGGATAAAAAGTAGAACTTCGGCAGTTTGTAAATTTTATTGTAATGTTCCGGATAAATAAATATTTCCGAACGGCTTTAACGAATTTCCAGACGGTGTTTCGGTTAAGTAAAAAAGGACACTAGCCTTATCCGGTATTCCGGGAATTGTAAAGGGGAAATATTCAATATTGTTTTGTGATTTAAAAACCCCAAGCGCTAACAGCTTACCGGCAATATTAATCCAAAGTTCGTAAGATTTTCCTTCGGCGAGATTTGGCATATTAAAAAGTTGGAGATAACCTTTCTTTTCTTCAAGGCTCATAATTACTTTTCCATATCCGCCTTGTGCCAATGATGTTCCGGTAAGGTTAATAATCTTAACATTTTTGGAAGCAAGAAGCTTTTGAAGATCTTGGCTTGTATTTACCTGGGATGAAAGATCACTAATCTGTTGGTTAAGCTTTTCCACGCCTTGTTTGTACCCGGTTACATCCGATGATATCTTAAAATACATAAATATAAGACCTGCAAGTACAAAAGCCAGTACGGCAATAGTTACAATAATATTTACGTTATTTTTTTTCCGGGACTCTTCGCTTGTCTTTTGAGAAGTAGGCTTTGGCTTTTTTTCATCTACAATTTGTTCGGTCGGGTGAGTTTTGTAAAATCTATCGTCCCGTTTTTTCTTGGATAAATCTATTGAATCATTAACTATCTCTTCATCAGTCGGATGCGGATCTTTTTGTATATCGGTGATTTCCTCTTTTTCTTCATCTGTTACACGCAGTCTTATTTGAGTATTATAAGACGGCCTGACGGGTATATGCATTTTCTTTTTAGGTGTAACAGCCTGAAATTCACCGTCTGCAGTAATATGTTTTTCAACTTTTAATTCATTTTCTATGTTTCTAACTTCAATTGGATAGTAGGTTTCGCCAGCAGGCTTTTTTTCTACTTTTCCTTTGGAAGCAATATTAGCTTCTTTTCTTTCTTCAGGGATAATCCTTTCTTCTTTTATGGGAGTTGGGCGGATATTTTGACGAACAGGTGTTTTTGCCAGGCCCTCTTTTTTTAGCTTATAAAGTTTTCGCGCAACATTATCTTTTAAACGCGGATTGGGAGTTTCATTACTTAATATTGAAGGCAGAAGTGAAATTATATTTTGAAATTCACCTAATTCTTCCCATGGAAAATCCGTACTGGTTTTTAGATAATCCTGCAGTTTTTGTAACTCGGAATTGCTTAAGCAGCCCAATGCATAAGCATACAAAAAATCGTAGTATTCATTTGTCCCCGGCATTATTCTCCACCATTTATCAGATTATCCTTTAAGTTGCTCAGCAATACCTTCATTTTGGATTTAACGGTTAAAACGGGAATGTTTAATCTTGCAGCAATTTCTTCCTGTGTTAATCCTTCATAATAAGCTAAATAAAGTACATACTGCTGCGCTTCCGTCAGTTTATTTAATGCTTTTTCTATATCTTCAACTATATCATAGGCTGTTTGAATATCCAGGGAATCGATCACGGGAGATAAGTGAGGAATGATATTTTCATTTTCAAATTCGTCACTGTATGGTTCTACCACCGATGTTAAGCGTGTGCGTCTTAATGTGTCGACTGCTTTATTTCTCGCAAGAGTAATCAGCCAGGTGTAAACATTACCGGTTTCAACATCGAAGAGATTAATCTTTTGCCAGATAATTACAAATACTTCGATAAGAACGGTTTCTGCTGTCTGCTCATCGGAAACAATCTTTTTTATCAAGGTATACAGCAATGAAGAATACCGGTTATAAAGAGCTTCGAGAGCCTTTGAATCATAATTAGCAACCCGCTGCATTAACTCAATATCGGTCGAAGGCATGTTTGCCGCCAAATTGTCTATTTATTTATTACTTTATAATTTAATGCAAAAGTAAAGTTATGCAAACAAAAAATCAATTGAAACAGCCCTTCTACTGTAAAAGCAGAATATTAAAGACGTTATATAATTATTTCTCCTCTTGTGCTTTATATGTTCGGTGTATTTATGCTTATTTATGATTTTATTATCTTTGCATCGTAAATAAACACTAAGGAAACGATGACTTCAAGCGAAATAAGACAACAATTTTTAGATTTTTTTAAGGAAAAGAATCATAGAATAGTGCCGAGTTCACCGGTGGTGCCTTTTGATGATCCAACTCTTCTTTTTACAAATGCCGGGATGAATCAATTTAAAGATGTCTTTCTTGGGAGCGGTTCCAGGGAATATAAAAGAGCTGCCGATACTCAAAAGTGTATCCGTGTCAGCGGAAAACATAATGATCTTGAGGAAGTCGGGCATGATACTTATCACCATACTTTTTTTGAAATGCTGGGTAACTGGTCTTTTGGCGACTATTATAAGGCGGAAGCAATAGAATGGGCATGGGAATTATTAACGGAGGTTTGGAAACTGCCTAAGGAAAGACTTTGGGCTACCGTATATAGAACCGACGACGATGCATTTGAATTTTGGAAATCTAAAACAGATATAAATCAAAAACACATTTTAAGATTTGATGAAAAAGATAATTTTTGGGAAATGGGGGAAACAGGCCCCTGCGGTCCGTGCTCGGAAATTCATATAAACCTAAGTGACGATTTCGATAATCCGAAATATGTAAATGCAGGCGTACCGGAATGTATTGAAATATGGAACCTTGTGTTTATTCAATATAACCGTGATGAAGAAGGTAAATTGCACGACCTGCCTTCCAAGCATGTGGATACGGGAATGGGCTTTGAAAGAGTTTGTGCGGTACTTCAGAAAAAAGATTCCAACTATGACACCGATGTTTTTATGCCGTTAATAAATGCCGTTGCCAAGTTATCCGGTAAAAAATATGAAAAAGAAGAAGACAAAGTTCCGATGAGAGTAATTGCAGATCATATAAGAACTTTAACATTTGCAATTGCAGACGGAGCAGTACCGGGAAATGACGGACGCGGTTATGTCCTTAGAAGAATTTTAAGACGGGCGGCACGTTACGGCAGGAAATTAAATTTAAATAAGCCGTTTCTTTTTGAGTTGGTTGATGTACTTGTTGAAACAATGAGCAGCGTTTTTCCCGAAATAAAAGAAAAAAAAGATTATGTTAAAAAAGTAGTTAAAGCTGAAGAAGAAAGCTTTAATGCTACGTTAGATAGAGGAATTGAGTTATTTGAAGAATTAATAAACGGACTTTCGGAATCCGAAGGAAAAATAATTCCCGGCGAAGATGTATTTATGCTTTATGATACTTACGGGTTCCCGGTAGACTTAACGAACATTATGGCTATTGAACGGGGCTTTTCAATAGATGAAGCCGGCTTTAATGATTTAATGGATTCACAAAAACAACGGGCAAGAGAAGCTTCAAAAGATAAATTTGCTTCGGTAAATATTTCTTTAGGAGATTTAAATTCATTTGAATTAATAAATCATGCAAACTCGGAATTTACCGGTTATGATGAGTTGAAATCAGAAGCAAAAATAATTGGACGTAAAAAAGAGAATGAAAATGATTTGATAATTTTGGATAAATCTCCTTTTTATGTTGAAGCCGGAGGGCAGATAGATGATTTGGGCAAGCTGGTCGTCGGTCAAAATGATTTTAGTATAATTGATGTTACAAAAATTGATAATAGAATTATTCATGTAGTTGAAAATAAAACCGATAGTCAGCTTATTCCCGGAACCGAAGTTATAGCCCAGGTTGATGAAAAGCGCCGCTGGAATATAATGCGTAATCATTCCGCAACTCATTTTTTAGATGCCGCATTAAGAAAAATTTTAGGCACACATGTTCACCAGGCAGGTTCATATGTTGGACCTGATAGACTTCGTTTCGATTTTACTCACTTCGCAAAGTTAAGTGAAAGTGAGCTAAATGATATCGAAACATTAGTTAATGAACAATTAAGAAGAAATATTCCCATTCAGCATCATAGAAACGTTCCATTCGATAAAGCAAAAAAAATGGGCGCATTGATGTTTTTTGGTGATAAATACGGCGACTTTGTAAATGTTGTTCAATTTGGTGATTTTAGCATGGAATTCTGCGGCGGTACGCATGTTAAAAATTCATCTCAAATAGGATTATTTAAAATAATCAGCGAGTCTTCTATTTCCAGCGGTGTTAGACGAATAGAAGCTGTAACCGGTGCCGGCGTTGAGAATTATCTTAATAATCAAATTAACCAGGTAAAATTGTCTGAAGAAAAAATTGCGGAATTAATTGAAGAAAAGAAAAAACTTGAAAAAGAAATTTCCGAATTTAAATTGCAGAATAAATTAGGACAGCTTGATAATGTTATTGCACATCCGGCTGAAGTCAACGGCATTAAAATTTATAAAGCAAAAGTAGAAGCCGATAACATGGATGAATTAAAATCGTTTGGAGACGAATTAAGAAATAAATTAAAGAACGGAATAGGTGTTTTAATTACCGAACTGGATGGAAAAGTAGGAATAGTCTGTGTGGTTTCCGATGATTTAATTAAAGGGAAGAAATTAAGTGCCGGAAAGATAGTCGGCGATTTGGCAAAGGTTGTCGGCGGCGGCGGCGGAGGAAGACCTCATCTTGCAACAGCCGGAGGAAAGGATGTTGCACAAATTCATGCTGCTTTGGAAAAAGTTGAAGAAGTCATACAAAAGCAAATGTAAGAAAGGCTGCTTTACCACTTAGACACTTAGTGCTCTAAGAAACACTTAGAAAAGGGAATGTTAACTCAAAAATATATAAACGGGATTTCTTATAGTATTGTTGGTTGTTCAATTGAGGTTGATATTAAAAATATAACCCAAAGCCTTATGCTTTTAGTTTCGAAAGATTTTGCAAAACTTCCCAAAGAATAAAAAACTTAGTGCAGCTAAGTGTTCTTAGTGTCTAAGTGGTAAAGGTCTTTATGAAAACAAAAATCAAATACATATGCTCCAACTGCGGATATGAATCTCTCCGCTGGGTGGGGAAGTGCCCGGAATGTGATAGCTGGAATACATTTACTGAAGAAATTATTGAAACCCCAAAACGGCAGCTGTCAAAATACTCGGGCAAAGTTTCAATTAGTAAAATAAAAGAAATTACTGCCACAGAAGACGACAGATTAAAAACCGGGATAAATGAATTCGACAGAGTTTTAGGCGGCGGACTTATGCCCGGTTCGGTTGTATTATTGGGCGGTGATCCCGGAATCGGAAAATCTACTCTTGCAATGCAGGCTGCGGCTAATATTAAGGATAAAATATTATACGTAACAGGTGAAGAATCAGATAAGCAAATCAAAATTAGAGCTACCCGGCTAAAAATAAAATCAGATTCCTTTTATGTCTTAGCCGAAACAGATCTAAATATAATAATTGCCGGAATTAACGATTTGAAACCTGCACTTGTCGTAATTGATTCTATCCAGACAATGTATAGAAGCGAATTGGAAAATTCTCCCGGTACGGTTACACAAATTAGGGAGTGTACTTCTATGTTAATGGAAGAGGCAAAGAAAAAACATTTTTGTGTATTAATAGTCGGTCATGTAACAAAAGAGGGAATAATTGCCGGACCGAAACTGCTTGAACATGTTGTTGATACGGTAATTCAGTTCGAAGGTGAATCCCACCATTCATTTAGAATTTTAAGGTCTCAGAAAAACCGCTTTGGAAGCACGAACGAAATAGGTGTATTTGAAATGCATGAAGACGGACTTTTTGAAGTTAAAAATCCAAGCGAGCTTTTTTTAAGCGAGAGGGAAAAAGAAAAGTCAGGTTCGGTTATTACATCGAGTATGGAAGGTACCAGGCCTATTTTGCTGGAAGTGCAGGCATTAGTTACACCATCTAATTACGGCAATCCGCAGCGTGTAGCAACCGGCTTTGATTACAGGAGGCTGTCGATTCTTTTAGCTGTGCTCGAGAAGAGAGGCAGCTATAGACTTTCTGCAAACAACGTCTTTTTAAATATGGCTGGCGGTGTTCGTGTACTTGAGCCCGCTGTCGATCTGGCTGTATGCTGCAGTATTATTTCTAGCTTGTTGGATATTGTCGCCGACGGTAATACCGTTTTAGTCGGAGAAGTAGGTTTAGGCGGGGAAGTAAGAAGCGTTGGACATATAGAAAAAAGGATTCAGGAAGCAAAAAGACTGGGTTTTGAAAGGATTATAATTCCAAAATCTAATTTAAAAAACCTTAATAATCACAATGGAATTAAGGTTTCGGCGGTTGATAACCTGATAGATGCAATAACAAATATTATCAAGCAAAACTAATATTATTCTTTTGTTTAATTTTATCATTTATCCGGTTTTATATTGGAATTTATGTGTTATTTGGAATTGAACTGCATAGTCAGCTTGATTTTAAGTGTTGTAATTCATTGTATTAAAAATAGTTTAGGGGATAAATTATTTTGTTTTTTTAAATAATAATACTATTTTAAATGGCGGCAAAATTACCGCATTATTTTTTTCAATTTTTTTTAGAGGTAAGTTAGTGAGTACTAAGCTTTTTGTGGGATCTCTCCCATGGGCAGTAAATGACGAAGCATTGAAAGAGGCTTTTGAAGCACACGGCACAGTTGTTTCTGCAAAGGTTATCACCGATCGTCAGACCGGAAGATCTAGAGGATTTGGATTCGTTGAAATGGAAAACGAAACCGAAGCAAGTAGCGCAATTCAAGCACTTAATGGTGCGGAATTCAAAGGCCGCAACATCATTGTTAGCGAAGCAAAACCGAAAAATTAAAAAAATATTTGGTGAACTTGCATCTCAGAAATCGCTCTTTTGAGCGCTTTTCTTTTTTAAATAATAAATTCTTCCGTTAATATTTTTATAGAAGTTAATATTAAAAGCTAATTTTATTTCAAATAACCGGAATGAAAAATAAATCTAAAAATGTTATTAAAATTATTCTGAAGATAATTGTTGTATTAGCAATAGTATTTGCTTTTATTTGGCAGATTAGCCGCGGTATCTGCCCCGTGCCTTGAAGATAAAATTTAAAATCAAAAAAACCGGATTTAGTTGATTTTTTACTTCTAGATAACAACTCCTCTTTGAACATCAGATCTTTTATTTAAATCCGTTTGAACTATAAACCATACGGCGGGAGAAAAAACCAGATAAAGTACAAATAGCAGCCATCTATTAAATTTTTCGACAGAAATTTTTTCGTATAGCTCGGAAAACTTATAGTATGAATAAAATGCGCCGAACGGAATAAATAATAATACTGTCCATAATGCAGGGGATGCATATGTATCATTTGCAATATTTTTCATTTCCATTGATATTTGATAAAACCAATATATAGTATAAATTCCGAGAGTGATTATTGTAAGTATTACTTGAACAATCATATTGCGGTTTTTTATATAGGCTGCCATCTATTCTCCTTTTAAAAATTGTAAGTTGACATCTAAAATTGTTTGGGTATCGGTAAACTAATTAATTTGGTTTAATTTTCAAAGATAAATGGATTTATTTGTAAAATAATTTTTGTATTCGGATATTTTTATATGATTATTCGCTATTTATTCAGTTGTAAGAATATAAACCGGAAATTTTAATATATTAAAAAATAAACAAGTGTATAAAGTAGATTTACTGTTTTTCAATTTATGATGAAGAAAATTGATAATAAATATATCCTGCTTTTTTTAAGTACTTTGGTGTTTGTTTTGTTAGCTGTCCTTGTTTCAACACAAGCAACGTATAAATTTGATGCTGAAATATTTCTTTATTTTAAAGGCAGGGTATACAAGTCCATATCAACCGGACCTGCATGGCTGCTTGATTATTTCTTAAACGTTACACGATTTGGCAACGTTAAACCGGTTGTATTAATTTCGGTTGTCTTTTCATTTTATTTGGTAATTTTAAAGAAAGGTTTTTTAGCCGATATATTTCTGTTGCAGGTAATCGGTGCAGGCTTGAGTGATATAATACTAAAAAGTATATTTGCCAGACCAAGACCTTTAACCATGCCGCATCTTGTATATGTCGATACACATAGTTTCCCAAGCGGTCATGCCGCAATGTCTATTGTTGTTTATTTTTCTTGTGTATTTATTTTGACTTATCCTCTAACATATAAAAAATTAAAAACATATATTTTAACTGCCGCAGCTTTTTTTTCATTTATCCTGGGTTTCAGCAGGATTTATCTGGGTGTTCATTATTTAACTGATGTATTAGCAGGCTGGGCACTAGGATTAATCTGGTTTTCAATTGGTTGGATATTAATCGAAACAAAAGGTAAATTAAGTTTTAAAAATGTCCATAATGAATAAAGATAAACAAAAATTAATATCGAGTCTTCTTATTCCGTTAAGCTTTATTGTCTTTCTTTGGCTAATTCAGTTGTGTCAAACGGTTTTTGATGTAAGCTTTGTCAGGCTTGGCTTATTCCCGAGAAAATTATCAGGAATAATCGGAATAGTTACGGCACCGCTTATTCATGCTGGGTTTGGACATCTTTTTTCCAACACAATTCCATTGTTATTTCTTGGCATTGGGATATTGTATTTTTATCCGAAATCAGGAATCAGAGTTTTTATATTAGTTTATTTTATTCCGGGAATTTTTGTATGGCTGCTTGCCAGGCCGGCTTATCACATAGGTGCAAGCGGAATGGTTTACGGTTTAGTCTCATTCCTTTTTTTCAGCGGTATTATAAGGAGAGATACTCGCTCAATTGCACTCGCACTTATCGTTACATTTTTATACGGCGGTATAATATGGGGCGTAGTTCCTCAAAATGACGGCATTTCCTGGGAATACCATTTATTCGGCTCACTTACCGGAATTTGCTGTGCTTTTATTTACCGGAAGTCCGATCCTTATAAAAAATATGATTGGGAAGATGAAGAGGATGATGAAAATCCTGCTAAGCTGGAAATATCACATGACAAAGGCTATCCGTTCGATTGATCTAATATACAAAATGCTTTATTTGCTCGCCCATCTTATCGATTTCCGTCATAGCTTCAATGCCTATTTTCAAATGTAAATCAAGATATTGATCATTAACCCTTTTGTCCGATTCTTCAGTTTTTATTCCTTCGGGTATCATCGGAAGATCGGATACCAAAAGTAAAGCACCTCTGGGAATTTGATTTACCAAACCAACTATAAACAATGTGGCGGTTTCCATATCAATACCGATGGTATATAGTTTTTGAAGATATTTTTTAAAATCATTATCCCATTCCCATACTCGCCGGTTGGTACTATAAACTACGCCGGTTCTATATTCATGATTATGGGCTATAATTTTATCCGAAATAAATTTATGTAATTTAAAAGAAGGAAGTGCGGGAACCTCTTTAGGGACATAGTCATCGCTTGTTCCTTCACCTCTTATTGCGGCAATCGGTAAAATAAAATGTCCGATTTCCGTTGATGATTTTAATCCTCCGCATTTGCCTAAGAATAATACGCCTTTCGGCTTACGAGCCACAAGTAAATCCATTATTGTTGCGGCATTAGCAGAACCGATTCCAAAATTAATTATAGATAATCCGTTTGAATTAGTAGCAGTCTGCATAGGCTTATCTAAGCCTTTTATTTCACAGTTAAATTGATCTGCAAATTTTGTAACATAATTATTAAAATTAGTCAGCAGCAAATAATCGCCGAATTCATCTATTTGTGTCCCTGTGTACCTCGGCAGCCAGTTTTTGGCAATATCTAATTTAGTTGTCATAATAAATCTTTTTGTTTAAGGAATCCTTTTATCAAATATAATTAAAATTTTTCTATTAAGGCTTGATGGAAGAGCATGGCTTTATCACTTATAAAATAATAAAAAGGAGAATGAAATTTCTAATCTCATTCTCCTGTAGAAATCAAATTTAATTTACATGCTGCTTATTTTAACAGCACCATCTTTTTAGTCTGTATAAAACTTCCCGCTTCTATTTTATAAAAATAAACTCCACTTGAAAGATTTGCGGCATTGAAATTTACGGTATGGGAACCCGCACTGTATTCTCTATCGACTAATTTAGTAATTTCCTCACCTAATTGATTATAAATGAAAATTCTAACCTTCTCGGATTTTTTCAGTTCGAAATTAATATTTGTAGAAGGATTAAAAGGGTTAGGATAATTCTGCGAAAGAGAAAAATTACTCGGCTTTAATTCAATTTCTTTTTGAACTCCTGTAACCATAGAAACGTATGCACGAATTAGATAAATCGCAATTGTATCCCCGGCACTATTTGTAGTAATGAAGTACCATCCCGGTGCTGATACCTTATCTTTTGTTTGCAAATATGTATAGCTGTGATAAGAGCTGCTTGATGCATATTCGGTTGTCATTACACCGGGCGTTGTGGGATCTGAACCGATAACAAATCCAACTGCAAAAGGTTTGTCTGTACTTATATTGTAAGATCTTAAATCAACAGTACTCCAATTTGTGTAAGGTATATTATAAGGATATTTTGAATTTGGATTTAGTAGTTGAGCATCGGTTGAAATTGAAGCAGTAATTGGTACGGCAAGCTTTTTACCTAAGGGTGATGGATTTGATTTCCCTGTAAATTGCCAAACGCCGCCTGTTATTGAACCTGCCCTCCGTAGTGCAACTCTAATTGAATCGAGTTTACCCCCTGCTAATGCATCGAATGTTACACAAACTGTATCGGAGCTTGTCCAAAGATAATATCCGGTAGGCTCTGTATTATCCCATTTAAGTTCGTAAGAAGTAGATTGAAGGGTTTGTGTTGCATTATAAGAATATGTTTGTTCACTAGATTGGCTTGTATTTATAACAGCAAATATAATAGTGTTGTACGTACTTCCATACCCGGATTCCGAGAAATTGGAATTAAGAGGAACATCAACAACTCTTGAACCGCCAGTGCCCGTCTCTAAGGCTTTAACAACCAAACCGGAAGAACTGCCGGGTGAAAAAGTAATATTTAAGTTACTGCCGCCGGTAAATTTTAAATATTCCGCACCAAGGCTTTTCACGGTATCGGTACCGGAAGCGCTCGGAACATATAATAATCTGCTTGCAGATTGGGGAATCCCCGATATTGTATATCCGTATTTTGTATCGACTGATCGATCCTCAAGTTCATTTGCAATTTCCCAATTTGTAAATAATTGAGTAAATGTAATCGATTGTCCGTCGGTTGACAAGGCATTGCTCAGTCCGGGTATACCGGTTTGATTATCCTGCACAATATGTTGAAAAATTCCTATCCCGAATTGATCGAGCCAGTACATAAAAAATCTTTGTGCTCTTGCATAATCGTTTAGTACAAGTGTTGAATTACTTCCTCTCCAATCCAAAAGATAGTGATTAGGTTCGCCTGCATACAACGATTGTCCGCTTGGGGGGTAACCGCAGTAAATTTCTGCCAGCATTGAGCAACCTTCGTTTATAAATGTTACTTCGGGATTTGTTTGATGATAATTATAATTTATCATATGCTGGAATTCGTGTGCGCAAGTCTCAAGTGCGGTTTGTAATCCTCCGTTGGTATTTAAGTTCGTCGGGTTGCAGTCCATGTAGTACATTTCACAATGATTACTATGAGTCATGGTGGTTTCGTTTATCGGTGCAAAAAAACCTGCAACATACCCGCCCGAGCCGGAGTAACCGTCTTTTACATCAAGTATAAGGATAATAATTTTTGGGTCGTTGTCAACATCGGGAGGATTTCCGAAAGCATCAACATCCATTTGATATATCCCTTTATTAGGGTTTGCGGGAGTCTTATTGTCAAATTCATTTATTACTGAATCAACTGCTGCCTGGTTAACTTTTCCGTCTGTCCATGAAGCATCCTCTACAAAAATATAACAGTTTGTGCCTACGCCTCTGCAAGTTGATGAAACCTGGTAATATGTTGCCGGACTGCTGGAAAGATCTGCTGCATACCAAGTATGAGTTGAACCGACAGTAAATCCCCACGATGTTGTTTTTTCCATTTTCATATCGGAATACATGCCGGGGTGTGCTTTATTATAAGCGGCAACTTCTTTGTATTGGTTTTCCAAAAGATAACTGCCGTCGATAGGATAACTTTTACCGGGGAGCTCTTTTACTGGTTTTTTGTTAATGCTTTTTTGCCCGTAAGTTGAAAAAGCAGCTAAGCCCAGAAAAATTAAAACGGATAAAAAGTATTTCATACTGTCCTCAAGATTATTAAAAGTTAATTATATAATGTAATTAAATAAAAGATTTTTGAAAGTCCCAAAAATAATCTTATAAAAAATTTTTCAAGATGTTTAGTATCGAATTTTATTGAACAATCTTAATTCTTGTTATCTTTAATTAATTCCGCTCGCTCAACAACAATAATATTAGGTTTTTGGGATTCATCAATAGATTTGTAAAATATTTTTACCCTTTTGCCCTGATTTTGTTCAAGAAGACTCTTACTAGTGCTGTCGCATTGTAAGATATAAGTTTTTTCAGCACCCACCCTCACTGCTAAATGAGTAAAAGGTTCGTTGCCGACTACTTCAATTTTACCTGTAATGTTTTTCACCGCATTGCTATCTTTTTTGGAGGAAGAACATCCTGAAGCTGCAAATAAAGATACTAACAAAAAGGCAATTAGTATTTTTAAATTGTTCATTAAGTTTAAAATAATAATTATTAAAAAAAATTATATCGGTTGTTTAAAATATAAGTAATTAGTTTTAAAACCGATAAATTACAATAGATTTTCTTAATGCTCTCCCAATCCGCTTTCTAATCTTTTTATAAATTCTTTTCCGCCTACCGCGGCAAGAACAACAGTAAGAAGCCCGAGTGAAATAAAAATAGTAGCAAATCCTATAACTACAATTTCACGTGCAATGTTCAGTTCAACAAGAGCCATTGCGGAGAAAAATAAAAAGAAAACGGTTTTAATAAACTGAGTAATTAATCCTGCTCTCGGGACGTTTTCTGTAATCAATACCCGCCGGGCTACTCTGCCTCCCCAGGCGGCAATAAACCAGCCAATTCCCAGAATTAATAATGAGACAGCTATTTTAGGAAAATAAAAAATTACTCCTTGCAAAAAATTTGAAAATATAGTCAGCTTAAATGTATTTAATGCATCATTAAAGAAGATTATGAAAATAATAAAGAATGCTATATTGCCTATGTAGTTATAAAAGCCATAGCGAACATCTGCCTTTGCAAAGCCTTTACCCCAGCGGAAGTTTATTAAGAAACGTTCAAGTCTTAATATAACCGCTATTTGAATAATAAATCTTTTAGCAAGCCATCCTAAAAACCAACCTATTAATAAGAGGACAAGACCGCCGAATAAGTTTGGCAGATATGCAATAATATTACTACTTAAATTTGTAAAAATATCTTTAAAGCTACTGTTCATGACGATTATCTCCTTTATTTAAAGGTTTAAAAAGCGAAGCCCAAAAAGAAGGGCGCTCTTCATATTCTTTTGCCCATAGTACGGGACATTTAACCTGTTCCGTTATTTCCTGGGCCAAAGATTTTGCTAGAAGGAGCTCAAGAAAATCACCCGACCTTCCGCCCATTAATACTAAATCTGCATTTCTAGATCTTCTAAGAATACCCTGAAGAATGTCTTCATCCGTAACAGGTTCTACCAAAGCCGTCATCGAATTTTCTTCCATCACTTGTTTAATTTGTTTTATTTTTTCATCTCTTTCAGTTTTGGGAGTACCGGGATTAAATACGATTGCAATTTTTAATTTTGCATTAAAGAATTCAGTAAGTGCGGGAGCAATTTCCGTAGCAAGACGGGTATGAGCATCGGCGCTGAAAGGAATTAATATATTTTTTATTTTATCGAATTTAAAATCACCATGTAGAACAACTGCCTCACTTGGTGCTTTTTGGAGTACAGTATCAATTAAGGATGAAAATACCCTATCGAAAAATGTTGGTTTCTTTTGTCTTCCTATAACAATAAAATTACAATGTTCTTCAATCGCGGTATCAATAATCCCTTGTGAAATTCTATGAGAAATTTTAACAATTGATCTAACAGGAATGCCGGCTTTGATTACCAATGCTTCGGCTTCATCTAAAAGCGGGTTAAATATTTCAGTTTCTTCAACTCTGGTTCTTAGTTTTTCACCCGGTGCAACTTCAAGTACGCTAAGAATAATTATTCTGCTGCCGCTATGCTTTTTCCCCATTGCAATTGCAACGGAAGTAAGACTTGAGGCAGTCCTTGCATTTGAAAGGCAGACAAGTATGCTGTATTCCTTTTTTTCAATACTTTCCAGAGCTTTTACTTTTCGAATAAATTCGACTTCTCTGC
>CAZHBJ010000015.1:0-40101 GCA_964530445.1 uncultured Ignavibacteriaceae bacterium | reverse complement strand
TAAAGTTGTTTACAAAACTTATCGGACCTTTTCCTTATGAAAAGCTTGCTAACGTAGAATCAAAAACAAAGTACGGCGGGATGGAAAATGCCAGCAATATCTTTTATTCCGAACGTGAAGTTACCGGCACACGAAGCAGTGAAGTTACTGTTGCACATGAAATTGCTCATCAATGGTTTGGTGATGCCGTCTCCGAAGAAGATTGGGATCATATCTGGTTAAGCGAAGGATTTGCTACGTTTTTTCAAAATGTATTTACCGGATATGAATTCGGGCAGGATAGTTTAATCCATGCTTTGGAAAGAGAAAGACAGCTCGTGATAAGATATGATGAGTTCAATCCTGATTCCCCTATAGTAGATACAACGGTAATCAATCTAAATCGACTGCTAAACATAAATTCTTATCAAAAAGGCGCCTGGGTTTTAAGAATGCTGCAGCACGTTTTAGGTGAAAAAACATTTTGGAACGGTATCAGATTATATTATAAGACTTACAGAAATAAGAACGCTTTAACAAATGATTTTGAAAAAATAATGGAAGAGGCTTCCAGCAAAGATTTATCATGGTTTTTTAACGAATGGTTATATAAACCCGGGCTTCCATATTTTGATTGGAAATGGAATTATAATTCAAAAAGAAAATCTTTGATATTAAGTTTAGAACAAACACAGCCTTATAAAAATGTTTTTAAAATGCCCATTGATATTGCGATCTATTCTAAAGACAATTCAAAACCGAAAATTGAAACTATTGTAGTTGATAAAAAAGAAAACTCGTTTAATTTAAAATTAGATTTCGTTCCGGTTAAAATAATTTTTGATCCGGGGACTTGGGTTTTAATGAGAGAGGACATGAGAAAGCAATGAATAAAGAATTGTTAAACCAAGAAAAAGAAGCGCTGGCTGAATTTATTAGAAACGAATGTGTTAAAATTGCTTTGGAATCTTACGAAGAAGCTTCAATCAGAGGTATGTGCCGTGAGGGCGCCTGGGAATATGCTGTGGATTCAATGAGAAATCTTAAGATTAAAGAATTATTAAAAGAGTTAAAAGCTTAAATTATAAAATATAAATAGTCTTTAAATCCTTTTTGTCAATTAAACATCTCACATTAAAAGCTTATCATAATTTTTTAATTATTAAATGAAATCAAAAAAAAAGCAAAAAAAATCGCTTAAAAGAAATATTATAGAATGGGGTATAATAATTGCCGTTATGGCATTGTTATATTTTACAGGATTATATTCTGAAGTTATCGGACGTGTTCAGCAGGCAGTTCTCTTAACCGGAATTATGCAGCCGGATACAAATATACCTGTAAATCAGCAGCAAACTGCGGACTATAATTTAGGTTTAATAAGTTTTAATAATACGGAACTAAATCTATATGATTTAAAGGGAAAAGTTATTTTCTTAAATTTTTGGGCTTCATGGTGCCCGCCTTGCCGGGCTGAAATGCCGACGATACAAAGTTTATATAACAAAATGCAAAACCGGAAAGATATAGTATTCGTCATGGTTTCTTTGGATAATGACACTTCTAAAGCAAAAAGTTTTATTAAAGAAAGAGGTTTTAATTTTCCGGTTTACTTTTTAAACGGTTATTTCCCCAAAGTTTATGACAGCGGAACAATTCCATCTACTTATGTAATTTCAAAAGAAGGAAAAATCGTAGCTAAGGAAGTTGGAATGGCAGATTATAATACGGATAAATTTCAAAGCTTTTTAAATCAGCTAAATATTAATTGATTCAAAATACTTAATAAAGCAGTATCAATGTCTCTTTTGTTTTGATTTATTATTTTCTTCAAAAACGCTATCCGGAATTCCTGTATTCACTTCATAATTAAAATAATGTATAATTACTTTTCCTGAAATATCCTTAAGTGCTCTTCTTCTCCTTCCATGATTTTCATCTTCGCCTATCATTGAAGGAGTATTTAATTTACCTGCGTTAAAAGAAAACACCATTGAATCAGCTAGCGGATATTTAATGTTTTTATTATAGTATAATAATAAAGAAAAGGTCCCGTTTGTTTTAGTAGAAGATTCAACTTTTCTGATAATATTTTTTGATTGGTCAATCCATAAAGTTGTTAGCAGCAAATCCCCTTTATCGTTAAGCGGGATAATTTTAATTTCAGAAGTACTGTGGTTATCAACCGTATCTTCTTTTACATAAATAGAAGTATAATCTCCGTTTAAAAACGATAACGGCGATGTATATAAACCTTTTCTCGGAAGCATAGCGAATCCTTCAGATTCAATATGAATTTTATCCGGCGCTTTAAAATAAAGCTTCGCTTTCATTTCGGGAACTTTAATTACATTAACATCAACCTTTATATCTACGTTTACCTTATAATCTTTTACCTTACTAAACGCCTCTTTAAGATTTTTGATAATTACATCGGGATTTTTACTTTGACTAAATCCCAATGCTGAAAAAAATAAAAATATTAAAATAACTCTCTTCACTTGTTTCTCTTTATAAAAAATTGAATAAATGCTCAAATTGAATGCTGATATAAATATTTTATATCACTCTTTCAAATTAAAGTCCGAAGGACTGATATTATTATAAAAGAACACACTTATTAAATATTATAACTCCGAAAGAGTGACATAAATCTCTATCCCGGTGAATATTATCATTTAAGTAAGAATATCCTTCCGTTTAAAAATGATCAGCGCAACTGAATAAAATACAACAATGTGTCCGAATAAAATTAAGCTGGATTTAATAATTTCATATTTATCCATCGGGTTGTCGAAAAATCCTTTCCACGCTCCCATATAATTAGTAAAAAGATAAGGCTTAATATCCTGAAAAATACCAATATTTATTGCTGAAATTATTAGAAAGACAATAATTATTGCCATGGTGGTTATAATAGGACCAATTGCATTTTCCACAAGAGCGGAAAACAAGAATGCCAGCGAAGCAACAACTCCCATACTTAATGTAGCAAATAAATAAGCCAGCAAAAACCTCCAGAGAACGTCATTTTTTGCCAAAACCACAATGCTTCCGTTGCTAAAATTTATCAAATCGCCGGTGCCTAAAAGTAAAGAGCCCAAGCCCAGGCATAAAATTGCGAGTACAAATATTAATAGAAAAGTATAAATTATTCCTGCTGCAAATTTAGAGGTTACAATACTGAACCTTGAAACCGGACGTGTAACTAAAATTCTGTATGTTCCTGCCGTAGCTTCGCCCGCCAGCAAATCGCCTGCGACTAATGTAATTAAGAAAGGAATGTGGATGGCCAATAAGTTAAGTATCATGTACGATACAAAGTAAGAATTTAGCAGATTTCCGACTAATATAAATGATTGCTGCAAATCCCGCGTTATAAAATTAATCGACCGCTGCCCTTCAATTTTCAAAGCATATTCAATTATTGGTATTAGAACAATAATCGCAATAAAACCAATATAAGTACGCCATTTCTTAAAAATCTTATACAACTCTATGTTTATAAGAGTTAACATTAAGATTCCTTTTGTGTAATACTTAAAAAATATTCTTCCAATGATCTTGTTGGAATAACGGCATTTACCGCAATATTATTTTGAACTAAATATTTATTTAATTCGGATATTTCTTCCGGCTTTAATAAAAAGGTCATTTTACCGTTAATCGCCATTTCGAGTTTTCCAATCCAGGCAGTATTTTCCATTAGGGATTTTACAATTTCCACATTATCAACTTCAAAAGTTACCTTTAAGTTATTGGCGTTTAATAATTCTTCAACTTTACCTTCTACTTTTGCCGAGCCTCTGTTAATAATTATCATTCTGTTTGCTACAAGTTCCACTTCGTATAAAATGTGTGAAGAAAGGAAAATGGTTTTTTGTTTTTCTTTACTTAAAAAAACAATTAAATCTCTAATTTCCTTCATACCCTGCGGGTCTAAACCTGTAGTCGGTTCATCTAAAATTATCAATTCGGGATCGTGCAAAAGCGCCTGAGCAATTCCCAGTCTTTGTTTCATGCCGTGTGAAAACGTTTTAACTTTACTCTTAAATCGCTTATTTAAACCGACTAACTCGAGCACTTCCATTATTCTATTTTTTGAATAATCACCGCCTGATATTTTACCGAGAATTTCAAGGTTTTTAAAGGCGGAGAGATAACCGTAAAAATCAGGCTTCTCTACAATAGCGCCGATTTTTTTTAATATTTCTTTACGATGGTTTTGAAGAGATTTGCCGAAAATTCGTATTTCGCCGTCGTTGGGTTTAATAAGTGAAAGAAGCATTCTGATAGTAGTACTTTTACCCGCACCGTTAGGTCCTAAAAACCCGAAGACATCTCCCTTATAAACATTCAAATTAAGGCTGTCCACGGCTTTTAATTCTTTGAATTGCTTAGAAAGATTTACTATTTCTATAACTTTTTCAGAATCCAAAATATTACCGAACCAACTAAATTATTGCTGTACTGTTAATTTAATTTCGTAAAAATGAAAATTCACTTTTAATATTTACGCAAAACAGAATCATTATTCCCTGCTTTTTATATGAGCGGTTAAATAAAGTTATTGAATTTTGGGATCAGTATTATATTTTACATTTAACTTAAAAGTAAATATACGCAAAATGTAAATTTTTCTACGAGTTCTTTTTGAAATTTTAAAAAAGTTAAAAAGCAATATGCGATTTAAAAAATTTAATTTGGTTTTTTAAAAAAAAATTCCAAAGTTTGTTGTAAAACATTCCGGGTTGAAATTTTACAAAATAAAATTTTTCCCTATTTCCTTTTGTTACTTTTTTATTTAGTTTGAATTCACCTTATTAGAAAATTCAAGCGCGAAAAATTTGTGTAATGGAAAAAGAGATTAGATATTCTAAACATATCGGAACTATAATTACCCCAAAAAAAAATTTGATTAATTTAAGATATAAGCTTTGCTGGAAGGGAGTTTGTTGATGCACATTAAAAGGCTGTTTACGGAGGATAGAAGAGATCCTCTCTCATCATTTGAATTTACTAAAAGGACTTCAGAAATTAAAAACCCGGACGGTTCAATTGTATTTAGGATGGAGGACGTAATTGTCCCTTCTGCCTGGTCGCAGGTAGCCACGGATATAATTGCACAAAAATATTTTAGAAAAGCAGGAGTTCCTAAACTATTAAAAAAAGTAAATGAAAAAGATGTTCCTTCATGGCTGCAGCCTTCAATAGAAGATTCCGATAGATTACAACAATTACCTGAAAAAGAAAGATATTCATCCGAAACAGATGCAAGACAGGTATTTCATAGATTAGCCGGATGCTGGACATACTGGGGATGGAAAGCAAAATACTTTAACAGCGAAGCAGATGCCAAAATATTTTACGACGAATTAATCTATATGCTTGCAAATCAAATGACTGCGCCTAACAGCCCGCAATGGTTTAATACGGGACTTCATTGGGCATACGGAATCACCGGCCCCTCGCAAGGTCATTATTATGTTGATTATAAAACCGGAAAATTGACAGCATCAAGCGATGCATATACACATCCGCAGCCTCATGCGTGTTTCATCCAATCGGTTAAGGACGACCTGGTTAATGAAGGCGGAATAATGGATTTATGGGTTCGCGAGGCAAGATTATTTAAATACGGTTCAGGAACCGGCTCAAACTTCTCCGAAATTAGAGGAGCTAACGAATCTTTAAGCGGCGGCGGTAAATCATCGGGACTTATGTCGTTCCTTAGAATCGGCGACCGTTCTGCCGGTGCTATAAAATCCGGAGGCACTACCAGGCGTGCAGCCAAAATGGTTACACTCGATCTCGATCACCCGGATATTGAAGAATATATTAACTGGAAAGTTGTTGAAGAACAAAAAGTTGCGGCTTTGGTTGCAGGATCAAAATTATGCAATTATCATTTAAATGCAATTATGAAAGCCTGCTATGACGAACATCCGGAGAACGACCGCTTTAATAAAACATTAAATAAAAATTTAAAACATGCGGTTATCGAAGCCAGAAAGGCTCTGGTTCCTAACAATTATATAGAAAGAGTTATCCAATTAGCAAAGCTTGGGTTTAAATCAATTGAATTTCCGATTTACGATACTGATTGGAACTCGGATTCTTACTCTACTGTTTCCGGACAAAATTCCAACAATTCTATTAGGGTTACAAACGATTTTATGAATGCGGTTATAAATGACGGAGATTGGAATTTATACTGGAGAACTGAAAAGAAAAAAGCAAAAAAAGAAAATAGGTCACCTAAAGCATGTAAAACTTTAAAAGCAAAAGATCTTTGGGATCAAATTTCCTACGCAGCATGGTCATGCGCAGATCCCGGGATTCAATATCATACAACAATAAATGAATGGCATACGTGTCCCGAAGACGGAGATATAAAAGCCTCTAATCCGTGCAGCGAATATATGTTCTTAGACGATACTGCTTGTAACCTGGCTTCTATAAACGTAGTAAAGTTTCATGATTTAAAAACTCATAAATTTAATATTGAAGCTTACAGACATACTACACAACTTTGGACAATCGTTCTTGAAATAAGCGTTCTAATGGCTCAATTTCCAAGTAAAGAAATTGCTAAACTCAGCTACGATTTTAGAACACTTGGATTAGGATATGCTAATCTAGGCTCTTTATTAATGCAGGATGGAATTCCTTACGATAGTAATGAAGCATTTGCAATTTGCGGTGCATTAACCGCAATAATGCACATGACTGCCTACTCAACTTCTGCCGAAATGGCTAAAGAACTCGGCACATTCTCTAATTACGATAAAAACAAAGAACATATGCTTCGTGTAATCAGAAATCACCGCAGAGCAGCTTACAATGTTCCTCACGAAGAATATGAAGGATTATCTACATTTCCTGTCGGTATTGATCCTAAATTCTGCCCATCGGATTTATTAAAAGCGGCAAGAGAAGATTCCGACAAGGCACTTGAATTAGGAACGCAATACGGCTTTAGAAATGCCCAGGTAACGGTTATTGCACCTACCGGGACAATCGGATTAGTAATGGACTGCGATACAACAGGCGTTGAACCTGATTACGCTTTGGTTAAATTTAAGAAATTAGCCGGCGGCGGATATTTTAAGATTATCAACCAGTCAATTCCGCCTGCACTTGAAAGACTCGGCTATAATAAAGATCAAATAACGGAAATTGTTAAATATGCAAAGGGATCGGGCTCATTAAACGGCTGTCCGTATATTAACTCCGAATCTTTAAAAGCAAAAGGTTTTACAGATTCAATTATTTCAAAAATCGAAAAATCACTTCCTTCGGTATTCGATCTCAGTTTTGCATTTAACAAATTCACCATCGGTGAAGAATTTTTAATTAAGAAACTGGGTCTTACGGAAGATCAAATTAACTCGTTCGATTTTAATTTGCTTTCTACTATCGGGTTCTCGAAACAAGAAATTGCTTCCGCCAACGATTATGTTTGCGGTACAATGACGATTGAAGGTGCCCCTTTCCTTAAACATGAACATTATCCGGTATTCGATTGTGCTAATAAATGCGGAAAGAAAGGCACACGTTTTATACGCCCTACTGCTCATATTAAAATGATGGGCGCTGCACAGCCGTTTATTTCCGGCGCAATTTCAAAAACCATTAACCTTCCCAATCTGGCAACTATTGAAGATGTAAAAGATGCTTACATGAATTCCTGGAAATTGGGAATAAAAGCAAACGCTCTTTACAGAGACGGTTCCAAACTTTCACAGCCTTTGAATTCAATAAGCGAAGATGAACTCGAAGCTATTTTAGAAGAAAAAGAGCATAACGACATAATAAAAGTTGCCGAAAAAATAATCCATAGATATATTGCCAAAAGAAGAAGATTACCAGACAGAAGAACCGGTTATACTCAAAAGGCAAAAATTAACGGGCAGTCTGTTTATATCAGAACAGGTGAATATGAAAACGGGCAGCTCGGAGAAATATTTATAGACATGCACCGCGAAGGTGCAGCTTTCAGAAGTTTATTAAACTGTTTTGCTATTTCAATTTCTTTAGGATTACAGCACGGCGTTCCGTTAGAAGAATTTGTGGATGCTTTTGTATTTACACGCTTCGAACCGAGCGGAATTGTGTCCGGTAACGATAAAATCAAAATGTCTACCTCTGTAATCGATTATATTTTTAGAGAACTTGCAGTAACTTATCTCGGTAGAAATGATCTCGCACATGTAGATCCTGATGAATCAAAATCCAAAGTCTCACCGGGAATTGTTAAGAAATTTGTAGAACCTGAATTTGTAAGTGAAGAAGTTGTAAGCGAAAGAGTTGTTGAGCTTGATAAAGAACGCGCAAAATCTTACAATTATTCACTCTCATCGAATGAAGCAAAATATCACCGGATGACAGCTCAGCCTAAAGCCTCTGCTCATACAAAGGTGAGACAAGCAATTGAAAAGGGCTATACCGGAGATGTCTGTACAGAATGCCAGAGTATGACTATGGTTAGAAACGGTACATGCTTAAAGTGCATGACCTGCGGTGCAACTTCAGGATGCAGCTAATAGGCTTATTTTAACTTGAACTTTTTCAAAGCCGTTCAAAATTGGGCGGCTTTTTTATTGCATTTACCCTCATCTCCTCCAAAATGAATAATAATAAGCAAATACAAATACACAATTATAATTTTTTATGTCATCCCTTCGGTATTTTTAATTTATTCGTTTATTGTCTTTATAATAATTTCACGCCTTTGGCGTTTGATGTAAAAGCCCGAAGGCTTGCCTGCCTCTACTTGTCTACCGACTGATAGAGGCATGGCTGATATTTTTATAATAGAAATCTAAACCGGAATGGTTATTTATCCCAAGTGGAATTCTTTTGTTTTCTGGTCATTTACATAACGAATTTCTTGATACCGATTTATTTTGTACAACAATGTTTATCCTGAAAATTATAAAATTATTTGACTAAGATATTACGATTTATTTTCATACCTTTGTAGTAGTAATCTTTTTATTAATAATCAAATAATCGATTATTTAACTAAATAAGTTAATTTTATACTTCCTCTGTTAAAGCGGAAATTAATTTTCCACACCTCTTAGGAAAGGAATTTAACCAGCCGGATATTTCACCAAATATTCCCGCCAGTCATATTTCCTCAATAAGTAAAATATTCATCGCTTAGACAGTATTTAAATTAGGAAAATTCTATGGTGAATGTTTCTAGCAATCATAAATTTCACATACCTGTCTTAGGAACCGGTTTTTCACTCGATGCACCTTTAAAGGTATCAAAATACGGCATCTCCTCTGTAGTTTCTTTAGCAGATGATACTTTAATGGAAAAATTACGGATACATTATAGTAAAAAATTAAATCTCAAATATTCAAGTATTGGTGATAAGGAAATAGATTCTAGAGCCAAAAGGATTACAGCTTATTTAGATCTGATTAATAGTATTGCTAAAGAACAATTTCAAAAATTAAAACACTCGGCTTTTGAAAGCGGAAGCGAAATAAGTAAATACTTTGAAATGCTTCCAGACTTATCGGAATTGAAAATTAAGTATAAGGAAATGCTCGGCACCAAAGACCATAATATGATGACAAAGATGCAGAATTGGCTTAGGGAAAATATAAGTCCAGGCTCAATTGATGTTAATATAATGACTAAACTCGATAAAGCTAATTTCAATACAAAAGGAATTCCTCTTCCTATAGAGTTTAATGATGCTCATGCTGCATTAAGGGGTTATGCAAACAGCGAACTTGAAAGTTCAATTGTTTTTTCCGCAGGAATTAACACACGATTATTCAGCTACCTGGAAACTTTCAAAGATTTTTTCCCGAAAAGCGACGGCGGTTTTAAAAAGAAAATTATAATAAAAGTAAGCGATTTCCGGTCCGCTCTTATTCAAGGTAAATTTTTAGCTAATAAAGGATTATGGGTCTCTGAATACCGGATTGAATCCGGCTTAAATTGCGGCGGCCATGCTTTTGCAACTAACGGTTACTTATTAGGCCCTATTCTCGAAGAATTTGCAATAAAAAAGAATGAATTACTGGAATCTTTACGCGGATTGGTTAAAAAATCTTTATCAAGAAAAAACATCACTTTTGATGATTCCAAACTCAACATCGATATAACCGTTCAAGGCGGAGTCGGCAAATCAAACGAGCAAAATTTTCTTATCAGAAAATACGGTGTGAAAACCGTCGGCTGGGGAAGCCCTTTCCTTCTCGTCCCTGAAGTTATGAATGTTGACGATGAAACGCTGGAAAAACTTAGTAATGCCGGCGAAGATGACATTTATTTAAGCAATGCCTCTCCTCTCGGAGTTCCTTTCAATAATCTTAGAACCAGCGGAATAGAAAATGAGAAAACCGAAAGAATTAAAAAGGGTAAACCGGGAGCTCCGTGCGTTAAAAAATATCTGGTTTCAAATAAAGAATTTTCAGAGAAACCGTCATGCACGGCATCTATATCGTATATAAATAAAAAAATAATCAATATAAAATCATCAGGCAATACTTTTGAAGAAAATCAAAAAGAATTTGAAAAGGCGACTGAAAAAGTTTGTCTCTGCGTAGGCCTCGGTGCTTCTTTACTAAAAGTAAATAACATTGACACTCCTAAAATAAGCAAAGCAGTTTCAGTTTGTCCGGGACCTAATTTAGCATATTTTTCAAAGACTGCAACGCTAAAGGAAATGCTCGATCATATTTACGGAAGAATAAATCTTATTACTAATAGCGACAGACCAAACATGTTCATAAAAGAGCTTAGCTTGTATAAAAATTATTTCTTTAAAAAAGTAGAGGAAAACTTAAATCCGCTTTCAGCGCAGGCAGAAGAATATTTAAATACATTTCATACAAATCTTATGGAGGGAATAAAATATTATAAAAAAATTATTCCCGAAATATTGGAAGAGACTGAAAAAGTGCGACAGAAAATAAAAGAAGATTTAATTGAACTTGAAAACAGTTTGAGTATTTATGCTAATCAATATGCTTGAAATTTCTTGTCTGTATTAAATTTTACAAAACAAATTTGAAACAGCATACCAATAATTAATACAAATAAAACACAATAGGAAACAAAATATATAATGTCTACATTTGAAGAAATAGGTATTGAAGCAAAGATAATTCGTGCAATTGAAGAAGTAGGATTTGAGAAACCAATGCCGATTCAAGAAGAAGTGATTCCACATTTACTAAAAGAAGACTGCCCGGATATTTTAGCACTTGCACAAACAGGAACAGGCAAAACTGCAGCATTCGGGCTGCCGCTTATTCAAAAAACAGATACTAGTAAAAAGCATATTCAACATTTAATACTCTCTCCAACAAGAGAATTATGTCTGCAGATTACAAACGATCTTAAGGACTTTGCAAAATATAGAGATGAAATAAAAATTACGGCAGTATTTGGCGGCGCCTCTATTGATCAGCAGATTAGATCAATTAAAAAAGGCACTCATATTGTTTCTGCTACTCCGGGAAGACTGCTCGATTTAATTGAAAGAAAAGTAGTTGATCTGTCATTCGTTAAAACTGTTGTTCTTGATGAAGCAGATGAAATGCTGAATATGGGTTTTCGGGAAGAGCTTAAGTTTATTCTAGGAAAAACACCTAAAGACAAAAATACATTATTATTCTCTGCCACTATGCCCAAAGAGCTTCTTGCTATTACAAACAAGTATATGAATAACCCGGTTGAAATTACAATTGGTAAACGCAATTCCGGCGCTGAAAATATCGAACACATATGCTACATGGTGCATGAGAAAGACAGATATTTAGCATTAAAACGAATCGCAGATTTTTATCCCGATATATACGGAATAATATTCTGCCGTACCCGAAGAGAAACGCAGAAAGTTGCAGATAATCTTTTAAAAGACGGATATAATGCCGATGCTTTACACGGTGACCTGTCCCAGATTCAGAGAGATGCTGTTATGAATAAGTTCAGGTTAAAGAGTATTCAGCTTTTAGTTGCCACTGATGTTGCTGCCCGCGGTCTTGATGTAGATAATTTGACTCACATTATTAATTATAATCTTCCCGATGAAATGAATCTATATACTCACCGCAGCGGACGAACCGGCCGCGCAGGCAGAACAGGGATTTCAGTTATAATTTCCAATCTTAAAGAAAAACATAAACTTCGACAAATTGAAAAACAAATCAATAAAAAGATTACAAATCTTCAAGTACCTAACGGAAAAGAGATTTGTAAAAAACAGCTTTTTCACCTTATTGATAAAATGGAGAATGTTGAGGTAAATCATCGTGAAATTGATTCATTTCTGCCTGAGATTTACAAAAAGTTAGAAAGGTTTGAGAGAGAAGAATTAATTAAAAAATTTGTGTCTGTCGAATTCAACAGGTTTCTGGAATATTACAAAAACTCTTCGGATTTAAGCCATCCGGAAAATGATCATAGAAACGGAGATAAGCATTCAGCTGTTTCCGGCTTTACACGGTTCTTTATCAATCTTGGTAAAACCGATAATCTTAAGCCTGCGGTACTTATAGGAATGATTAACGATTACACAAATATCAGAGATATAGAAATTGGCGAAATTGAAATACTAAATAATTTTTCGTTTTTTGAAACCGACAGCAATTATGCTGAAGTTGTGCTTAAATCATTTTCAAATAAGAAATTTAGAAACCGACAGGTAGCTGTGGAAATTGCTTCACAAAAACGCGGTAAAGGTAATCAAGAAAAAAGGAAGAGAAAGAGCAAACCGGCTCAAAATAAAAGATTTAGGAAAGCAGGGACAAAAAAGAAAAAATCAAAGGCTAATAAATATTAAAAAACTTTGATGTTAAATTTAAACCATACTTATTAATTAAACTTCACACTAAATAAAATATAACTTAGGGCTGTTCAATTTTGAGCTGCCTTCTTATTCTTCTATCATCCTTAAAATTGTAGGGAGAACAATTAATAGTAAAGGAAGAGCAATCACAAATCCGCCTATAATTGCAATAGCCAAAGGCTGATGCATCTGAGCGCCTGTTCCGATTCCAAGAGCCAAGGGAAGCAGTGCCGTAATTGCTCCAAATGCAGTCATTAACGTTGGACGCAGTCTTAATGAAATGGAATTAACAATAGAATCATCCTTCTTAATAATCTTTTTCTTAGAATCCATATATTGAAGATAAATAAAAATAGAATTTTCACCGATTATTCCGACAATCATAATAATACCGGTGTAACTTCCTACATTAAGAGGAGTGCCAGTAATAAAAAGTGCCAGGAAGCTTCCCGCTATGCCTAAAATTGCAATTAAGATAATAAATATCGATACTCTTATCTTTCTGAAGAGGAATAAAGAGACGGTAAAGACTAAAAGGATAGCAAGAATAAGTATTTTCATTAAATCGCTGAATGCCTTCTGCTGCTGCGCATAAGCTCCGCCGTAAACTATTTCATAGCCGGGAGGCAAATGAATTTCTTTATTAATTTTCTTTTGAATTGCAGCAATAGTACTTCCGAGGTCGCGATTGTTTAATCTTGCAACTATATCATAATCTTTTTTAAGATTGTCCCTGTCAATTTCGGCTACGCCTTTTATGAATTTCATTTTTGTAAATTCATTTAAGGGCTTGACCGAGCCGTCGTTAAGATAAATGAAGCTTCTGTTAATATCATTTAGAGAGTTTAGCAGCTTACCATCGAACATTCTGATATTATATAATTGATTCTGACCGAGAACATCTCCTACTACAGTTCCTTTTACTTTAGCATTAATCTGATACTGCAATTCACTCGGTGTTAATCCGTATTGCGCTAGTGCGGCATTCTTAGGCTGAAATATTATATTCGGTCCGGCAATAACTATTCCATCAAACACGTCGGCAGTTCCTCTTGTATTCTGAACAATATCGGCAATTTTCTTTGCATATTCTTGAAGTATGGCCTGGTCGTCTCCGAAAACTCTTATCGATATCGGCTGTTTTGTACTCGTTAAATCGCCCAGCATGTCTTCAATTATTTGCCCGAAGTCTACTTGAAGCGCCGGCAGTTTCGCTTCAATTCTTTTACGAATTTCATTAGATACTTCATCGGTTGTAAGCTTCCTGTTTTTCTTAAGAGTTATTGTATAATCGCCTGTGTTGGGCTCCGTTATGAAAAATCCGTTCTGATTTGCGATCTCACGTGAAAACGACTGAACCTCCGGTGTTGTTTGTAAGATATGGTCAACAACATCAAGCATCCTGTCGGTAGATTCCAGGGAACTTCCGGGCGGACTTATAAAATCCAATACGATTGAGCCTTCATCCATCTGCGGTAAAAATCCCGATGGCAGTTTGGGAATTATATAATATGAGAAAGCAATTAAGAAGATTATGAAAGCAAATGATATCCATGCTTTGCGGATAAAAAAGTAAACCCAATTTCTTTGCTTAACATCTTTATGTTTCCCAAGCGAAGATCCTTTTCTTGTTAGAAGCAGGTAAATAACCGGCAGCCCTATCCATGTCACAAAAAACGAGCACACAAGGATAATGATCATGGCGCTTGTTAATACTTTAAAATATGCGCCTGCTAAACCGCCCATTAAAAAAAACGGGAGGAAAATTACTATGGTACTTAAAGAAGAGCCTACCATAGCCGGGAACAAATAATTAATAGCCTTAGATACCAAAGCATCACTGCTTTCATTCGGGTTCTCCTCATGCGTCCGGTGTATTTGCTCTACAATTACTATCGCATCGTCAATAATAAGACCAATGGCAGCGGCTATGGAACCAATCGTCATTATATTAATCGTATAGCCGATTGCATATAAAACAATGAAGGTTAGGCATAATGTAATGGGAATGGTTATTAATATTACCGAGCTTGCCTTAAACGATTTTAGGAAAAGAACCGTGATTAAAATAGCGAGCAAAAGACCGATCCATACTACGTCACGTATGCTTTTAATTGCGTCGGATACAAAATTTGCCTGGTTATAATAAGGGCGCAGCTTAACGCCGGGGGGAAGAATTTTTTGCAGTGCAGGAAGCTGCTTTTCAATTGAACCGACAACATTCAGAAGATTCGCACTCGGCTGTTTTAAAATCTCAATCTTCGGAATGTTTTTCCCGTTTGATTTTATCATTACATAACTTCTTTCAACACCGATATCAACCTTTGCAATATCCTTTAACTTTATTACCCTTTGCGGAGTATTTATAATAACAAGGTTTGCCAGCTCTTCCTTACTGTTCTGTGTCGATTCGCTTAAAGTTAAATACAGCCTGTTGAAATCATTTATAAACCCGGTAGAAGTTATGAAGTTCGAAGATTTTATTTTATCCGCAACCATTTGCGGTGTAATATGAAGCTTAATCAGCTTATCGGGGTTTAATATAACATGGTACTCTTCAATTTTACCTCCGCTTACACCAACCTCTGAAACACCCGGTATCCTGGATAAAAAAGGCTTGACGGTATACTCGCCGATATTTCTCAAATCTATCTGGCTGTAGCCTTTCCCGGAAATTGAATAGCCCATTACCGGGAATGTCGAGGGGTTCATCCGTTCAATCGCTATGGTAATTCCTTGCGGCAGATCTTGTTTTATTTCATTTATTCGAGCTTCAATACGCTGCTTAGCTAAATTAATATCGGTATTCCAATTGAAGAATGCGGAAATCTCGCAGCTTCCTCTGCTTGTTTTACTTCTGATTAGAGTAATGCCCGGGACTCTTTTAATTGCGTTCTCAAGAGGTACCGTTACGGTAACAGTCATTTTATTTACGGGCTGTTCGCCGTTACCGGCAATTATTTTTACCTTGGGAAAAGTAATATTAGGAAACAAAGCGGACTGTATATGAAGGAAGGAGTAAACACCGCCTAATATAATTATGATTAATATTACCGCAATCGGGCTTTTGTACTTCTCATAGAAGTTATTCATTTGGCAATCTCAACTTTTGCAGTATCGGGTAATCCGTAAGCACCGGTTAAAACTATTCTGTCTGTTATATTAAGCTTTGGACTTAAAATTTGTGCAACGCTGTCGTTTTCAATCCCCATATTAACATTAACTCTAACTGCAATAGTATCATTTATTAATCTCATTATCCAAAAGTTACTTTCCGTTACATCGGTCATTATCGAAGACTTTGGAAGGACGGTTGTATTCTTAAAATTCTTATATGGAATTTTTACCATTACATTTAAGCTTTCGGGCACATCATGATAGTTTTTTAATTTGATATAATATATTTGAGTTTGAGTAACGGGATCAACGGCCGGTACATTATTTTCAATTATACCCGGAAGACTAACACCATCAGGCAGATTTACCTCGCACACATTGCCAATTTTAACTTTTAAAATGTCTTCATACGGGACATTTAATTTTATACGCAAGGAAGAAGGATTAGAGACAACAGCAATTTGTTCACCGGTTGTAACATAATCTCCCGAATGATAATTTAGCTCGGAAAGTACACCGTTTGAACCTGCCTGTCCGGCAGGCAGGTTTGTTCTTATAAAAACCGATCCTTTAAACATTTGATTTCCGAGTTTAAGTCTTAGGCTGTCATTAGCGGCAGATTCTTTAGTCCTAATTCGGAATAATATTTCACCCGGTTTAACAGCGTCACCTATATTCTTGTAAACTTTTTCTATGAATCCATCGAAAGTAGACCTAATAATTTCTTTATTCAGAAATACCGTATTGCCGTTCAGTGTAAGATAATCACTCAGTTTCATAATACGCGGATGAGTAATAGTAACAGGAGTTCCGCTGCTTACATCATTTTTATTGCTTTTATCAGAGCTGCAGGAGCTTATAATTACCGGGATAATAATTGCTAATACAATGAAAAATAATTTTTTAAAATACACTTTAATCGGATTCATACTACCAATTCCAATAATTATAATTGCTAATTTCCATCTGGTAATTAATTTCTGTGGAAACCTTGTTTTTTTGAAGATCTATATAATTTTTTAAAAGAGTTAAATATTCTATCATCGACAAATTTCCCTGCTGAAGCTGTTTTTCCGATATTTTGAGTAACTCTTTGTAGTCATTTATTTGCTTATTTAAATCATTTAGATTTTTCTTTAATGATTTTATCCTGCTCTCGGAATTTCTTCTTTTTATGATAATATTTTCAGCTGCATAATTCTTATAATCAAACAATGATTGTTCTGCGATAGATGTTTGCTGTCTTGTAATATCTTTTTGATTTCCATCTAATATAGGAAGCGAAAAATTTATTCCCGCACTTACGCCAAATTTTCTCTGAATATCATTTAATTCAACCGCGTTTAATCCTGCGTTAAAAAATAAGTCTACTTGAGGCTGATATTTTGTTTCAAATACCTTTTGCTGACTGGCGGCATTCAAACTATCCAGATAATACTGCGTTAAAAAATTTGAATGGCTATGGGCTTTAGCCATATTCAAATTAACCGGATCAATTTTTACGGTTTGTGTATCCCTCATACCGCAAATTGAATATAACTCCCCCAAACCGCTTTTATAATTTTGCCACGTCTGCTCAATATCGATTATTCTTGTTTTCAACTCAATTTTTAAAAGCAAATAATCTTGAGCTTTTGCAAATCCTTTTTTAACCAGGTCTTCCGTAATATTTAACTGCATATTTAAATTTTTTTCAACTTCTTTAGACACTTTGTAAATCATTAAATACTGCAAAGTATTTAAATATTGATCGGTTATTTGTTTTGTTAGGGTATGTTTTTCCAGAGATGTTTTATTCTCATAACTTTTACCCTGCACAGTGCGCTCTTCTTTTAAAGCATCCAGCAATCCGCCGTTAAAAATATTTTTATCCAAATTAATTTGCGCCGAATATAATCCGCCGTTTGTTACTGCAGCATCGTAACCTATTGCTCTTGGACCCGGATTTGGCGTAAATACTGTACCGTTATTATTAAAATAAGGTGCGAATAATATATTACTTGATAGATAAACTTGAAAAGCAGAATTTTGAGCTTCATCCAGCTTATTTTGCAATTTATTTATTAAGAATTGGTTGCCGAAATCCTTAATAACAGGCGAATTATTTAATCCTTTATTGAGGAAATAATTGAGATTATATTGCGCAAAGACAAAATTACTCAGACAAAAAAGTAGAACTAATATTTTTCGAAATACCATCAATAAATAATTTCTTTTCTATTTTAAAGTGCTGAATGAACTATTTTTTGAAAAATTTTGAGTACAATTACAAAAAAAATATTGAAAATAACTTTCATTAACCAGAATTTTAAATATACTTGTGCCGAAATCACTCCGGCACAATTAATATAAAACTTTTAATCTTCATCCCCTTCTTCGTCATTTACTTTATTATTTTTAATAATTTTTCCTTCTTTATTCAGAACAACTTCATATCTATTTTCTTTACTCTTAATAGCTAATTCGTATGTAACTTTTGAACCGCTAGTAACCTTTTCCGCCCTTGTTATTTCGGCTTTTGGAAATTTATTTTCTATTAATTTTACAGAACCCTTTGGCAAATCTGTTGATGAAACTGTTTCTTCAACTTCAACAATCTTACCGTTCTTGGTGTAAAGCAAATCCCGTCTGGTTTTTCCATCGACGCTTTCAATTTCATAATATTTTTTCCCGTGTTCAATTTCAGTGCTTAGTCCTTTAATCCGGGCTTTAGGATATTTTTTATGAAATGCTGTTTCTACAGAAGAAGGCAAATCTTTTTTTGTTATTTCTTTTTCTTGTGCAATAACACTTGTGCATGCAAAAAATAAAAATGCAGATGATATAAAACTTATAATTAACATCATTCTTGAAATTTTCATTTTAAACCTCCGTTTGAAATATTTTTTATTGATATTTCTAAATTAAAGTTTGTATATGAAATCAAGATGAAAACAACTAATATCTTTAAATTTATTTTTTCTCTAAAATCAATACGCCAAAACTCCTATTACCATTTTTACCTTTAAGCATTCCGGGTAAATAAATATTATGAGTTTCCGGATCCAAAGCCATTGTTCTAAATCCTTTCTCTGTAGTAATATTATCAACTACTTTAAATTTCGTAGGCGAAAATTCTTTAACTACCGTTAAGTTTCCTTCGCCGTTAGAACTAAAAGCTAAATTGGTTTCCGGATCAAAGGCACACCCATCTACATGCCCGCCAATAGGTAATGTTGTAATTACTTTTCCGGTTTTAGCATTAGATATTGCCATCATTTTATTATGACAGCCGGAAAATAATATCTCATCCTTTGCATCAATTGCCAGACCGGAAGGACCATGCCCGGGTGCAATAGAGTAAGTTTTAACTTTCTTTAATGTTTTGGAATTAATTTCTTCAATTTCACTTTTGTCTTCCAGATTTATAAATATCAATCCTTTATTATTTGAAACTGCAAATTCCGGTCTGCCGTCTAGTTTTAAAGTACCGACAATCTTACCTGTTTTAGCTCCAATTGCAGTAACATTTGAGCTTCTTCCGTTCATAGTAAAAACTCTTTCTGAAAACGAATCGTACACAATTGCGTCGGGATCTTTTCCGGGTACTCGTGCCTCTGATAATATTTTTAAGGTCTTTAAATTGAAAATTTTGACAACATCACTACTTCCATTGCTTATAAAACCCTTACCCAGTTCATCGGCAAATACTGCTCCGTGAACTCCGCTTAAGCCGTCAATTTCACCAATCACTTTATTTGTTTTTAAATCAATTACGTTAATACGATCTGCGTGAGAAATATAAAGCCTATGCATAGGGACATCTATGGAAGCATAATCCCACCAGCCCATTCCCCCTATAACGATTTTACCTGTTATTTTATAACCGGAAGTCTGTGAAAATAATATAACCGGGCAGAAAAGAATTATTATAAGCAAAGATAAAAATAATTTCTTCATTTTAACCTCCGGTAGAATGATAATATTATTCATAGTTTTATCTTACTAAATTAAATCTCACCGGAATTCCCATTATCTTGATTATTTCCGTTCGATTTATCTATTTCTTTATAATTATTGAAATTATATTTTAAATTCAGCATTACCTGCGGTGACTCTCTTACAAAATGAAAATAATTATAAAAATCTGTTCCTTGAGAATAAAATTCCCATCCGCCCGTATGAAGCAAATTTCTAATTTGCAACGTTAATGACAATTGTTTACCCATTAAATCTTGTTTTAATGCCAGATCGGCAGAAAAATATCCGTTCCATTTGCCCTGTGCGGTAACCGACGGACTATGATATCTTGTATTTAATTCAAGATCTGTTGATGAGGTTATATTAAACTGGCTGCTGCTTTTAACACTCCAATCAAAACTTTCTCTTGCGAACGATTGATTAAATAAAACACCTTGAATTTTATAATCATATACATCGCCCGTCAAATTGAACTGCCAAATTTTAACGGGGTTAAACAAAACCATAAGCTCAGTGCCGAGAGAATAATCAGTTCCAACATTTGCAATTGAGTGGAGTGTTACGTTATCGGAATACACGGAATTAATGTGTTCAATTTTATTGTGTGTGAAGCGGTAATAAAAATCATTTGAAAAAGATACTTTGCCGAAAAATGTTTGATAACCTATATCGTAAGAATCTATAAGTTCCGGCTGAAGATTGGGATCTCCTATACGTACATCATTGGCATCAAACCATGTATAAAAAGGTTCAAGGTCGCCGCCGTCGGGGCGTTCTATCCGCCGTGAATAACCTGCCATAATTTGGGTTCCCCCTGCAAAGCTATAAGATGAATGAATTGAAGGAAATAAATCCCATCTGCTTAAAGAAAACTGCTTTGAAGTTTCTACTAGTTTTACAAGCTGATAGGTATATTCGGCACGCAAGCCGATTTGCACTCCCAGACTGTCCCATTTATTCGAAAAGATTGAATACGCCGCAAATCTTGTACGATTGAAATGGTTATTATTACTGAACGGCTGCTGAAAGATATAATTGTTATTTGTCGAATCAAAAATAAATAATTGGTTTATATCCTGTCTAGTCCTGCTGAAATATTCGGTACCTGCAGAGACCTTTTCATCTTTACCGATGGGCAAAACGTAATCCATATTTCCTCTTAGCTCATTGCCGGGTCCCAGTTCTGTTGTTTTAGTTCCGCTAATCTGACTGCCGCTTACAGTTGAATAGCTTACCGAAGCTTCGTTATTATTTCGATGTCTGAAAGAAATATTAGCTGTTAATTGATTGCCGTTATCGGAAAATTTATGTTGGTAATTAGCATTAAGTTTATAGAATGTTCCCGAATGGTTGTGGTTAGTGTTATCAAGATAAAAATACTTCTGCGGATCAATATTTGACCATTGATTAAAGTTCAAAGCTGAATTTCTTAAAAAAGCTCTCGAACCGTATCTTCCGCCGATTGAAAGGTTATCAATGTCTCCAAAATTAAAATCAAGCCCGCCCCTAATGCCGGATACGGTTCTTCCCCATGTCATATCCCCGTTGGAGTTTAGATAAGAAGTGTTATCGGAAATGACAAACTGTTTATTTTCTGTTCGTGTTCCGGGATAAAAACGACGGTTAAAATCTATTCCAAGATTATAAGTTATGAAAGGTCTTTTATATTGAAAAATTATGTTGCCGCCGTATTTGTTATGCAGTCCTCCCATTATATCTGCAAGGCCGCTTAAACCTAGATTCGCATTTTTCTTTAGGACGATATTAATAATCCCTGCAGTGCCGCTTGCATCATATTTTGCAGATGGATTTGTAATCAATTCAATTGTTTTTATCGAACTTGCAGGAATTTGCTGCAGTGCATCCTGTGCATCCATAACCGAGGGTCTCCCATTAATAAGCACTTGAAAATTTGTGCTTCCTCTTAAGCTTACATTTCCATCAATATCAACATTAACCGAAGGTACATTCTCAAGAACATCTGCTGCAGTACCGGACATTGCAGTCTGCATTTGGCTCACATCAATTACTTTTTTATCCAGCTGGTAAGATATAGGAGACCTTTTACCTTCCACAACAACATTCTGAATGTTTATTGCAGTTGGTTTTAAATAAATCTTGCCTAAATCTAAATTTGTTTTGGAAGTTGTAAGTATAATATTCTTTATTTTTTTTGTTGCATATCCAATAAATTTTATGCTCAGATAATATTTTCCACGTTTAATTCCTTTAAAGTTAAATTCACCGTTTTTATTTGTTACCGTACCGCTTATAAGTTTATTATTTGATTGTTCCGATAACATAACATTTGAATATTCAATTGGAGTTTTGGTGTTTTCGTCAAAGACTTTGCCTTTAATTGAATAATTGTTTTGGATTTCTTTTTTTTTCTGGGAGTAGGTACAAGTAGTTAATATTAGAATAACAAAAAATATTATATAGGTTTTTAATAGCATTATTACTAATACCGTGAAAATTTAATTAGAAACAAAATGATTTAAACAATTCTTTTCTAGTAAAATAATTCATTTATTATCTTCAATACTAAAATTGATTAATTTAATATTTATATATGAAAATAAGATGAAAAAATAATTTTTTAGGAATTAATTATCTAAAATTGTGATGTGCATTAAGGGAGATTTGTGAACAAATTTAACTTCTTGGCAAAAATACAGAAAAGATCGTTTTTTCACCGGTTTTACTTTCAACTGTTATTTTACCCAAATGGAGTTCTATAATCTCTTTGGCAATAGCTAATCCCAATCCGCTGCCGTTTATTTCGGCGCGAGTGTCATTCGATCTGTAAAACCTATTAAAAATATATGGAATATCCTGCGGCAGAATCCCGGGTCCTGAATTTTCTATTATAATCTTAGTTTGATCATTTAAAATTTCTTCCAGCCGAACTAATATAGTTGAATTTGGAAATGAGTATTTGATTGCGTTATCAATTAAATTTAGGAAAACACTTTTAAGTTTTTCATTATCCGCTTCAATTTCAAAAGCATCTTCAATGGATAAATTTATACGAATATCTTTATTCATTGCAGCTTTGTTCATTGTTTGTACACAATCCGCTAATAATTCATCTATTCTAATTTTACTTAAGTTTAATCTAGATTGGGATGCATCCAGCTTAACAATTGTTAAAAGAGAGTTGGTAAGCTTAGTTAAATTTTCAATTTCCGAAAGTGCATTTTTTACACTTTCCTGAGAATCGCCATCACGCAGTTTTTTTTCTAATATTTCCAGCTCGGTTTGAATTACCGTAAGCGGAGTTTTAATTTCATGAGATGCATTTGCAATAAATCTCTTTTGACTTTTAAATGCATTGTCTATTCTCTCAATCATCTCATTCAGTGTTTCGCCTAATACTCTTACTTCGTCCTTTGCTTTCGGAAGTTCAAGACGTTTATCGAGATTTTTACCGGAAATATTTTTAGCGGTACCTGCCATTTGCGTGATCGGCTTAAAAGCAGCTCTTGATATAAAATACGCTGCAAAACCTGTAATAATAAGTCCTGTCGGAATTATAAATACAAACAAATAAAACAAGCGGTTCAAATCATCAAAAACATCTTTAACCGAGGCAGCAGTTTCTAGTATATAGACCGAGTCATTTTCCGTTTCAAACTTATTCCAGAAGATATGATATTTATGATGATCTATTTTTTCCCTTTCATATTCGAATTTCCCATTTAGTATTTTATTTAATTCCGGAGTGGAGCTTTTTGAAAGGAGCGAATCTCTTACTATAACTTTTCCTTCCTTATCAAACAACTGAAATCTTTCCCCGACTAAGCCTTTTGATTTTATGGAATTTAATTTTTTAAAATCCAGAGATGAATTATCGTCAAATTCATCTTCAATTTCTGTTCTTAAAGATATTGCATAACTCTTTAAGTTGGTATTTAACTTAAGGAACTCTGCTTCCTTTGTGCTGTGATAAATTATAGCGGCAAAAGCGGTAAGCATTATGCCGAATACAAACGTATATGCTAATATTATTTTTGTCTTAATAGAAAACATGATACTTAAGAATAAATTTCTTCTTTACTCCTTTTCACTGTAACATTTAAGCGGGTTAATCATCCGTAAAAATATAACCTGCACCTCTTACTGTTTGTATGAGTTGTTTTTCAAAATCTTTATCTATCTTCTGCCGTAAAAATTTTATAAACGATTCTATTACATTGCTTCTCGGATCAAAATTCATATCCCATAAATGTTCGGATATCATTTCTCTTGTCAATATTTTATTCGGTTTCATCATGAATAATTCCAGTAGTGCAAATTCCTTGGAAGAGAGTATTATTTCTTTTCCTTCACGGCAAGCTTTGTGTGTGCTCAAATCTAATTTAACTCCGAAGTTTTCCAGTACCGCAGAACGTATTTCGCTTCGCCTTCTTATTAAAGCGCGCATTCTTGCAAGCAGCTCGCCTAAATGAAAAGGTTTGGCGAGATAATCATCTGCGCCTTGATCCAAACCTTTTATTTTATCTGAAACATCATCAAGTGCAGTTAACATCAAAATTGGAGTGAGAACCTTATTATTACGTAAATTTGCGCAAGTTTGCAGCCCATCTTGTTTGGGAAGCATAATATCCAGAATTATTAAATCGTAATTATTAATTTCGGCGAACTTTTCACCGCTTATGCCGTCACCGGCAGTATCAACTGCATAACCTTCGGATTTTAGTCCTTTTGTAAGTGCAGCAGAGATTTTTTTATCGTCTTCGATTAATAAAATTCGCATATAAATTTAAATTTATTACAAAGATATGAAGTAAAAATGAAAATAAAATGAAAGAAGAGATAAAATAACATTTCAGGTTTTTCATATAATCAACATAAATTTAAAAATCCGCATCCGGTCAAATAACCGAATACGGATTTTTATAAGGCTTAATTGAGGAGAGTTTTAATTAAACTTAATTTCCATTATTTCTGCGGTGACGCATGTAACTTCTACGTTTTTTCATCATCTTTTTATATTCGGTCTTTTGATCATCCGTCAATATCTTTTCAAAATCATTATTGGCATCTGTCATAATTTGTCTATATGCCTGTCTTCTATCTTGAACAGTATCCGGGACAGCCTTAATTTTATTTTCTGCACTTGTAAAGATTGAATCGGCTTTGGCAGTTTGTGTATCGCTTAAATTAAGTCTGTTTTTTAGTCTGTCGACTCTATCTTTGACAGAATAGCGCCCTTGCGTATATGCATTAAAAATAAAAGCGACCGCGATAATTGCGGTTAATATTAAACTTCTCATATTTACCCTTTAATAAAGTTATAATATATTTTAAAACCTACGGACATTCGACATTTAAAAATAGGAATAAGTTTAAAGGATAATAACCTTGAAAATTAGGCTATTAATAGAAATGGAATTAATAAATTCTGCCGGGTCTCCACTCGATTAACGATTGAAAAACTATCTTTTGATTCTTTTGGTTAATTCCTTCAATAAAATGAACATTATTATTCGAAGCGTCTTTATTCAAATAAATTTCCAGCAAATCATCATATTTTGTTTCCGAAAGGAATGATACCGTCATGTTCTTAATTTGATTTTGAGCATGATGTTCTTCAGTATAACAATCCAAAATAAATTCTATATACTTTTCATTATTCACATGCTGATTTATATCTATACTTGAATAACCTACATGTTTTTTAAATATAAATTCTTTTTTGTTTTCAAAGTTAATTTTAGCAGGAAGATCTTTTAGTGCATGTTCATTTTCCATTGAAGGCCTGTATGAAGGAAGATTTTTTATCTCGGTAATCCGCTTGGTACCGGCATTAAGAAGAAGCCACGCAGTGGTTGCTCTGCAAAATATTTCGTTTTTATCATTCGATAAAAGGAAATCTCTTAATCCATATAATTTATATGTTCCTTTTGCCCATGTTTTAATTGTAAATTCATCTTCAAACTTAGGGAAAGTTTCAAATTGAACTTTAACCCAGTACAGAACCCAGAATAAGCCTGAATCCTTCAAGTCCTTATACCCAAAATTTAAGCTGTCTGCATGTGTGGAAGCTATATCCTGCATATAATTAAATATAGAATTTACTTTTAATCTATTGTTAAAATCTACATCGTATGTGCGGATTTTATGAGTTTCTTCTAAGAAAGTTTGCATGTCGCTATAATTTTTTGCGAAAAGTAATACTAATTTCTTAAAAATTTTCTTTAAGACAAAATATTACTTACTGACAGGATATCCGGCATCGGCCCAGTTCTTCCCAAAATCAACCGGGATATAAAGTGCTTTTACATTTGTAAATCCTAGACTTTTTAATTCCTTATAAGCCGGACGAATATTCGGACAGTGACCCCACGGGCAGCAGCCGCAATAAATAACAATGTTTTGATTTTTCTTTAAAGATTTTACTTCGTTTTTTAATGATTGCAATCCTTCCTTGTTAGATCCGGGTCCGGTATAAACAGCACCTGGAATATGGCCGGTATTATATAGAAATTTAAAACCGACTTGAAGTATCACAGGCTTTTTTGACTTTGAGTTTTTCAATTCCTTTGACAACTCGTCAGTAGTGATTAAATGACTGACTGTCCATGGATCGGAAGATTTTATACTTTTTGTTAAGACATTAGCATCTTTGGTGTTTTTCTTCAACTGTTTTAAAGAATTCATTTGGGCTAAAGAAAAACCTGATAAAAAGACAACAAATAATAAAATAGCTGAAAAATTAAATTTCTTTTTATATAGAAGATTAGCACTTCGCATATTAATATTTCCTTTTGAAAGTTTTAATGTTAATTGCTTTTAACATAGTTTAAAAGAGATCTAAATTCAACGAAGTTGTGCGAGGTGTGATACGACCTTGATAACTATCACTATTACATTAATAAAATCTATTGGGTTTTTATTACTACTTAAGAGAGGAAATAATAAATTCAAAAATGCTAGGTTTGAAAAAATTAATTGATTCCCGAAATTTTACCGGAGCCGGAAATATTTTCAATTCTTCTGCCGCCCATAAACCTTTTTGAATAATACGCATCCTCTAGCGAAGAAACGGTAACGCCATGTGATGCACTTGCATGCGCAAAAAGATGATCTCCTATATAAATACCAACATGACCTGGTTTTACCCGGCGCCTAGTATTAAAAAACACCAAATCTCCGAATCTTAAATTTTCTCTGTACCTAATAACTTCACCTTCTCTATATTGCCCTCTTGCATTCCGCTCCAAATCAATAGATAATGCTTTTTCATAAACAGTTTTCGTAAATGCAGAGCAGTCGATTCCCTTTTTAGAATTTCCGCCGTATTTATAGGGTGTATTTAAATACTTAATTATTTCCATAAGCATTCTTTCACGGGCATTACTCTTATCGGCTTCGAGTTCGTTTGATGTATTGGAAGATCCATACTTCCTTAAAATGTCTGAGATGTCTATTTTTTTTGAATCTTCAGGTATGTAGTCTGGATCAGATGCAAGAGAATCTTCAGGTATGCCGACAGTGTCTTTTAAGGAATGATTATCCGTTTCAGCCAAATCATTTTCATTATTTCCTGTTGAATAACGTACAGAGGTGTTTTCATTACCAGTATCGTTTGTTCTATGTGTGTAGCGCACAGAATTGGATGATGACGCGCAGCCTGAGTAAAAAACTACTCCTGTAATAATAATAAAAGGCATAATAAAGTTGCATAGCCGGGACATTCGTTTCAGCCTAAATATGCTTTTAAATTTTTACTTCTTGATGCATGCCTTAATCTTCGAATGGCTTTCTCCTTGATTTGTCTAACTCTTTCTCTTGTCAAATTAAATCTATCGCCTATTTCTTCAAGTGTGAGAGAATGCTCTTTATTAAGGCCGAAATATAATTTTATTACTTCGGATTCTCTTTCGGACAAAGTAGCCAATGCTCTTTCTATTTCCGTTTTTAATGATTCGTTCATCAGCACAAAATCCGGGTTCGGCTGTTGATCATTTTCTATCACATCCAACAGCCTGTTTTCTTCACCCTGTGAAAAAGGTGCATCCATGGAAACATGTTTGCCGGAAATTTTTAATGTTTCCGATATTTCACTTACTTCCATATCAAGCTCTTGGGCTATTTCATTCGCACTAGGCTCTCTTTCAAATTCCTGTTCAAGATTACTATATGCTTTACCGATTTTATTTAAAGCACCAACTCTGTTAAGGGGAAGTCTGACGATTCTAGACTGCTCTGCTAGTGCTTGAAGAATTGATTGGCGTATCCACCAGACTGCGTAGGAAATAAATTTAAATCCCCTAGTTTCATCAAATCTTTTTGCTGCTTTGATTAGGCCTAAATTTCCTTCGTTAATTAAATCCCCCAGGGATAAGCCCTGGTTTTGATACTGCTTAGCTACACTAACTACAAATCTTAGATTAGCTTTCGTTAATGTCTCCAAAGCCGACCTGTCCCCTTTCTTTATTTTTATAGCAAGTTCTATTTCCTGTTCGGCCGTCAGCAGGTTTACTTTACCTATTTCCTGTAAATATTTATCGAGGGATTGACTTTCGCGGTTTGTAAATTGCTTGGTAATTCTCATTGTTCACCTCGCTTTTTTATTTTCTATATTTATTGAGTCGACAATTCCAACGATTGAAGCATCAACAGGGGCCATGTCAACCGGTAGTGGAATAACTGCTTCAGATGCGGTTATGTAATAAATTATTTCACCTGGACCGGAACCGACAGTATCAACGGCAATAAGCGGATCACCGCAGTTTTCCATTTCGGCATTTACCGGCTGAACGAACATCAGCTTAAAGCTTTGTAAAGCCGAATATTTTTTTGTTGCCCAAACGTTTCCTATTACTTTTCCAAGGTACAATTATTATGCCTATATAAAAAAATAAAAATATTAACAAAAATATTATGCAATATCATTAATAATATTCACAACCGGTAAAATTTTCATAAGAAAATATTATTATTCGATATTGAATTTTGTCTGCGAATATTGATTATTAAATTATTGTATTAATTATTTTAATCTTATTTTTTTTGTTCTTCAAGATATTCTTTTAACGGAATATCGAGTTTATCTACAATAGCCATTATAACTGCATCGACAGGTTTATTTTTGGTGAATTCAGTTTGTCTTGAGGAACTTCCGGTTGCTACAAGTACAACTTCCCCTTCTCCGGCACCGACGCTGTCCACCGCCACTACAAAATTTTCTTTTTCATTAAAATTCAGATCCAGTTGTTTTACTATTAAAAATTTAGCACCAACTAAATTTTCATCTTTTTTTGTAGACCAGACAGTGCCGATTACTTTTCCTAAAAACAATTGTTCCTCTATATTTTATGAGAGCAATTAAGTATTTCTACTACCAATATAAATTACATTATTTAAATATACAATCATTAAAAAATTAAAAATATACTAACCTTTTTAATTTTTATTGTTAAGTTTTTAAATATTTTAAGTTTAAATAAAAAAATCATTAATTAAATAATTAAAAATGAATTATGAAGTTAAAAAGCTAATTCCTTTTAAATTATTTTTTAATTTGAAAAAATCGGCAACGGTTTTAGCGGCATCGGAAAATGTTTCTCTAATTCCAAGATTCCTGGCACTTTTATTTTTTTGATAAAAAAGCAGCGGTACATATTCCCTGCTATGATCAGTGCTTGGTGTTGTCGGATCATTTCCATGATCGGCAGTAATAATTAAAGCATCCGATTCGTCTAATTTATCTAAGAGTTCAGGTAAAAAATCATCAAATTGTTTTAATGCATTTGCAAATCCTTTAGGATCATTCCTATGCCCGTAATAAACATCAAAGTCCACCAGGTTTGCAAACATAAAGCTTTCATTCGCGTTAGTGGCATATTCCAATAATTTGCTGCAGCCTTCCTCGTTGGATTTTGTTTTTTCTCTAACTTTAATTCCTTTATAATTAAAAAGATCATTCACTTTACCAATAGCTACAGTTTTAATTTTATTTATATTTAAAAGGTCGAGAATAGTTTCGGAGGGAGGATCGAGGGAAAAGTCTTTTCGGTTTGTTGTCCGAGTATAACTTCCCGACTTACCAACAAAAGGTCTTGCAATAACTCTTCCTACAATTAATGGAGAAGTTAATACTTGATTTCTTGTAATCTCACATATTTCATACAGCCTATTTAACGGAATAATTTCTTCATGACAAGCTATTTGAAAAACCGAATCTGCAGAAGTATAAACAATAGGGTATCCGGTTTTAACATGTTCATCGCCTAATTCTTTAATAATTTCAGTCCCTGAAGCAGCCTTATTACCCAGTACTCCCTTACATCCTGTTAACGAGATAAACTTATCTATTATTTCATTGGAGAATCCGTTAGGGAAATATGAAAAGTCTGTATCAACGAAAAGTCCTCCGATTTCCCAATGTCCCGTGGTTGAATCTTTACCTTTGGATACTTCTTCCATTTTACCGAAAGAAGCCAACGGGTTTTCTGCAGGCGGTACTCCTAATATCTCATTAATATTTCCGAGCCCCATACGCTGCATATTCGGTAAGTTCAAGCCGTTTACTGCTTTCGAAATATTATAAAGCGTATTACTGCCTGCATCTCCATAATTTGATGCATCGGGTAATTCTCCGATACCAACTCCATCAAGAACAATAATAAAAAAATTTTTCATAATACTAATATGAACAAATAGACATAAAATAATTTTATTTTAATTAATATTTCGGACTGTATTTCCGCCGCGTTCTAATGCTTTTTGCAGCGCTAAATCGGCATTGTAGATAACTTCTTCGGGATCGGTTTTACCATTCGACGATGCTACACCTATTGAAACCGTATAGGTGGTTTGTTTGGATACAACTGCGATTGGTTTTCTTGCAATCTTAACTCTTAATTTTTCAGCCCAAAGAAAAACATCCTTAGTGGTAGAATTAAAAAAGTAAACTCCAAAAACCTTTTCCGATAATCTTCCGAATAAATTCAAAGGCGTCATTTCTTTATTAACCGTTTCAGTTACGGAGGCAAGAACTTTCGGTAAAGGATTTCCATCGAACAATGATTCCTGTTCAAGAAAATCATCAATTTTAATTAAAGCCAGGGAGCCTGGGATTTTTAGCTGCGCCGATTTAGCCAGATCAGAAGATAGGTGCTTCTTAAATGTATCGGCATTTAAGACTTTTGTCTCTATATCAACGGCAAGATAACTTTTAAGAAGAGTTTTGGTCGAGTAGGAATAAATGACAAATGATAAAATATTCAACGCACTTTTTAAGAATTGAATATCGGCATTCGAATATGCATTCTTTTTTAAGCTTTCAAAACATAGGACTCCGAAGTTTTGATTCTCGTAAACAATAGGGACAGCTAAAAATGATCCGTCAAAATTAACACTTTCCACTTTAGAAAATCTTACATATTCACCGGATGAAATATCATCAATTTTTACAGGCATTCCTGTTACAATTGATTTACCGACTAAGGTGCCGGACAATTCTATATCCAGGTTTTCTCCGATATATTTAAGCGATGTGTTATTAATTATTTTTAAAGTTACAAACTTTTTTTCAATAGGATGAAAGTATACAAATGCAAAGGCGTCCCAATGAAATAATAAGCCGATTGAATTTTGTATGGACACAACGAGATCATCTATATTATCGATTGTTTTATCGGGTCCGATTAAGCTTAATAATCCTTTTAATCTTTGCTGAGAAACAGAGTCCGAATATTTCTCTTCGAAAATGGTTATAATCATTGTTATAACCCTAACGAACCTTCCCAATGCATAAATAGTCTCAATTCCGAAAGTATCGTCGACTTTTGCGTCAACAGCAATTATTGCTATTAATGATTTTTCATAAAAAAGAGGAACGCCGACAAAACTGCGGATTCCTTGAGGCGAATTATAATATCTTATTACATCAGCCTCTGCAGCGGGAGAAATATCACTTAACAATTCCGGTTCGCCTTTTTGAACAATCTTACTTAGTATGTCGTCCTCAATATCGAATTTTCGGTTTGCAACCTCTGTTGAATTACTAACAAATTTTTCAATTGTAAGCTTCTCTTTCTTTTGATTATACCAGAAAAATATTGCGGTATGAGCCTGGTAAGCTTCTTTAATAACAGTCAGCATTTTTTCCAGGACAAATGCAAATTGTCCGTTGTGCCCGACTTCCTCCGGTAAAGATTCGTTTGCAATTTCTTCAAACCTTTCTTTAAGATCGGGAGGCTTTAGTGTTGTTTTAGGTACACGAAAATCCGGCGAATAAGTTTCTGCCGTAATTACTTCTAGGTTTTTATTTTTAGAGATTATCTGGAAGGAATCGCCAAGGTCTGTATGCATTTCTTCACCACCTGAAGTATCTTCGATATCTTCATCGGTATTGCCGGATATAAAAGGTCCGTCAAATCTTATTGAATCGCGGAGAAAAATTATAAATGCAACATAAATTACAATTAATCCTATTGTAATAATTCTAATAACCAGATCATCGGTTATTAAAAGAACCGCAGCTAAAAGCGGGACAAATAGAAAAATTAATAATCTTTTTTTCTGCCTGCGATCCATATTGTATAGAATTGTTACAGATTTTTAAAAATTAATTGTTAATATAAATTTACAAATTTATATAATCAAACAAGAATGTATTTACTTTACAAATTATTATAGAATAATTCCGCTAATTTTTGGTTTATCTCTTTCCGGCCTATATTTTTTATAGCAGAATAAAAAAACATATTATCTCCCGGTTTAAGTTCGGGAAAAGATTGAATTGCTAATTTTCTCGAAGAAACTATTTCAGATTGTTTTAATTTGTCCGCTTTATTTAATAAAACCAAATAAGGTATTCCGTTATATTTTAAAAGATCATTTAATTGTTTATCCAAATCGGTAGGTTTATGTCTGCCGTCTATTAAATGAAAGCATATACTAATATTACTTGAAATCTTTAAATAATCACCGACTAGTTTTGCCCAAAATTCTCTTTCTTTTTTACTCGACTTGGCATAACCATAACCTGGTAAATCGACAATATAAAATTTATCATCTATTAAATAATAGTTTATCGATCTTGTCTTTCCCGGAGTTGAACTGATTTTTGCAAGGTTTCTTTTATTAAAGAAAGAATTAATAAACGACGATTTTCCGACATTGGATCTTCCGCACAGGATTACTTCCGGAAGATTTCTTTTAGGCAGATCTTTTAAATTATAAACGGATTTAATAAATTCCTGTTTATCAAACATAATGCATAGTTAGTATTTGAAATGTTAAATCAGCATTTAAATTATAAAGCTATTTTAATTCAATGGTTTTAGTTGAGATCCAATTAAAAAATTCAAGGGAACAATAAAAAACCCCGGAAAAACCGGGGTTCAATCTTTTAAAGAACCAAATTAAGAGTATAGATTATTCTTTATTCTCTGTTTCAGAGACTACTTTAGCTTCTTCAATTTCTTCTTGTTCTGTTTCTTCCGTCTCTTTTTCTTCTGCTTCTTTTTCTTTTTTAGCCTTAATTTTTGCTTCTTTCTTTTCTTTATGATCTTCAGCTTTGGCGTTAACTACATCGTTATAATCGACTAATTCCAATATAGCTAATTCAGCAGCATCTCCCATTCGATTACCTAATTTAACAATCCTGGTATATCCGCCCGGTCTATCACCTATTTTAGGAATGATCTCACCGAATAACTCTTTAACGACTTCTTTATCATTAATAACACCCATCACCTGCCTTTGGGAATGCAGATCGCCTTTTCTTGCTTTGGTTATCAAGGCTTCCGTATAGCTTCTTGCTTCTTTAGCCTTAGCAACGGTAGTCCTTATTCTTTTATACTTGAATAAAGAAGTAGCTAGCGATCTCAATAATGCTTCACGGTGGCTAGCCGTTCTTCCCAGTTTCCTGCCTCTAACTCTGTGTCTCATGAATAAACCTTTTTCAAAATTTAAATATTATCTGTTTCTTCCTTGATGTATTTATCTACATCCATACCGAATTCCAAACCAAGTGTTTCAACTATTTCCATCAATTCGGCTAAAGATTTTCTACCAAAATTTCTAAACTTAAGCATTTCCGACTCATCTTTTTTAACAAGTTCAGCCAGGTTCTTTATATTAGCAGCTTTCAAACAATTGTGAGACCTGACGCTAAGCTCTAAATCGTCTACATTTGTAAGCAATATTTTTTTAATTCTTTCTTTTTCACTGTCTTTCTGACTAACTGCTTGTTCTTCTTCCTGTTCGATATCAAAATTGATAAATAATTGAATATGATCTCTTAAAATTTTAGCTGCTTGTGTTAAAGCATCGTCCGGAGTTATCGAACCGTCAGTAGAAATTTCCAGGTTTAATTTCTCATAATCGTTTTTATCACCTATTCGAACATTCTCTACATCGTATTTTACATTTTTAATAGGCGTAAAAATAGAATCGATGGGAATTACACCAATTGTCTGATCTGGAGAAATATTTTCGGAGGAAGGTACATATCCTTTACCTCTTCCGATTCTTAATTCGATATCGAATTTTGCATCTTTATTTAAGGTTGCAATGTGTAAGTCCGGATTAAGTATTTCTACATCTGCACTGTTTTTCTGAATATCGGCAGCTGTAAACTCACCTTCGCTGTTAAATGAGATATCAATCTTATTCGGTTTTTTGTTTAATAATTTCAACCTAACTTGTTTTAAGTTAAGAATAATTTCCGATACATCTTCAACCACACCTTCGATCGTAGTAAATTCATGCAAAACTCCGCTGAATTTTACTGAAGTAATTGCTGCACCGGTTAAAGATGACAACAGCACTCTTCTCAAAGAATTTCCCAAAGTTACTCCGTATCCTCTTTCCAAAGGCTGAAGTAAAAACCTACCAAAGGTATTTGTATAACTTATTTCATCTAGAACAACATTTTCAGGCATCTTTAAATTTGATCCACTCATTTAATAATCCTCTAAAAATAATCTTAAAAATTTGATTTTATTTGGAATAAAGCTCAACGACCAACTGTTCATTGGCATTTAGAGGAACGTCAGCTCTCTCGGGAACTTGTAAGAAGGTTCCTGACAACGAAGCTTTATCAATGGACAACCAAGAATAAGTACTGTCTTTTACTCTCCTAAGGGAACCATGAATAGCATCTAATTTTTTGCTCTTCTCTTTAATCTTAACAATATCTCCGGCAGCAAGGAGATAAGAAGGTACATCAACCAGATGATCATTAACAAGTATATGTCTGTGCTTTATTAATTGTCGTGCCTGCTTACGCGAAGAGGCAAAACCAAGCCTATAAACAATATTGTCCAACCGGCTTTCCAATATCTTAATCAAGTTTTCTCCGGTTATTCCTTTTTGCTTATTAGCTTTTTCAAAATAATTCCTGAATTGTGTTTCAAGAAGTCCGTAAGATCTTTTAATTTTTTGTTTTTCTCTTAACTGTATTCCGTATTCGGAAACTTTAGCTCTTCTGGAATTACCGTGTTCGCCGGGAGGATAGTTTCTAATTTCAATAGGGCATTTTTCGGTATAACATTTTTGGCCTTTTAAAAATAATTTCTGTTTTTCTCTTCTGCACAACTTGCAAACTGAATCCGTATATCTTGCCATTTATTAACTCTCCGATAAAAAATTTAAACTCTTCTTTTCTTAGGCGGCCTGCAGCCGTTATGAGGAATTGGAGTAACATCTTTAATAGAACTAATATCCAACCCGGCTGTATTAAGAGCTCTAATTGCCGCTTCCCGACCTGAACCCGGTCCTTTTACAAATACATCAACTCTTCTTAAGCCTAAATCATATGCTTCCTTAGCAGCCGCTTCTGCAGAGGTTTGGGCAGCATAAGGCGTATTTTTTCTTGATCCTTTAAAACCATTCTTGCCTGCCGACGACCATGATATTGTATTGCCGTAAATATCCGTAATTGTAACAATAACATTATTAAAAGTTGCTTTTATATGTGCAACTCCGTTTGCATCAACATGCTGTTTCTTTTTTGCTTTTTTTACAACTTTAGCCAAAACTTTTAACCTCCAAGTTATCTGTCATTTATTTCTTAGATGGTGCTTTCTTTTTACCGGCAACAGTTTTCCTCTTGCCTTTTCTTGTACGCGAATTAGTACGTGTCCGCTGTCCTCTTGCCGGAAGGCTTTTCCTATGCCTAATACCGCGGTAAGAACCGATATCCATTAGTCTTTTTATATTCTGCTGAACTTCGGAACGAAGAGCACCTTCAACTTTGTATTCCGCAGTTAATACAGCTCTAATCTCGGCAATTTCTTCATCAGATAGGTCAGATACCTTTTTATCGGGATCCACCTTTGCTTTTGTTAATATGTCTGAAGAAATATTCGGGCCAATACCGTAAATGTATTGAAGACCAAACAACACTTTTTTATTTTTAGGTAAATCTACACCAGCTATACGAGCCAATTACATTCTCCTTAAATTTTTATTATCCTTGACGCTGTTTATGCTTTGGATTTTTACAAATAACTCTAACAACGCCTTTGCGCTTAATAATTTTGCAATTTTCACATATTTTTTTAACTGAAGCTCTGACTTTCATTTAAGCACCATTATTTATATCTGTAAGTAATTCGTCCTTTAGTTAAATCGTAAGGAGATAATTCAATTGAAACCTTATCTCCGACTAAAATTTTAATAAAATGCATTCGCATTTTTCCAGAAATATGAGCCAATATCTCATGCCCATTATCCAGCTTAACTTTAAAATGAGCATTGGGCAATGTTTCAGTTACAATACCGTCTATTTTTATTGGACCTTGTTTCGCCATTAACAAACCGTTAAAATTTCAGGCTTACCGTTCGAGATTAAAATAGTATGTTCAAAATGTGCAGATGGCAGCCCATCTACGGTAACAACCGTCCACCCATCAAAATTTGTTTTAACCGAATATCTTCCCATGTTAACCATAGGCTCAATAGCAATCGTCATTCCTTTCCTCAATTTTACTCCGGTACCTTTCTTACCATAATTCGGCACAGACGGTTCTTCATGCAATAATTTTCCTACACCGTGCCCGCAAAGATCTCTAACCACTGAAAATCCATTATTTTCTACGTACTCTTGTACTGCCCATGAAATATCGTGGACTCTATTATCCACAACCGCCTGTTCAATACCTAAATATAACGATTTTTCGGTTACATCCATCAATTTCTGTTTTTCTTCGGATATGGCGCCTACAGCTACCGATAGGGCAGCATCTCCAAAATAGCCTTTTTTCTTAACTCCAACATCTAAAGAAATAATTTCACCTTCTTTAAGAACTCTACTGCCGGGAATTCCGTGCACAACTTCATCATCAATTGATGAACATATTGCGGCCGGATAGTCAATCGATGAGCCGCCTTGAGAATAACCTTTAAAAGCAGCAATTGCATCGTTACTTAAAATATAATCTTCCGCTATACTATCCAGTTCTTTAGTTGTAATTCCAGGTCTTACATTGCCCTTTAATAACTGCAAAGTTTCTGCAACTATTTTACAACTATCTCTTATAAAATCAATATCTTTTTTTGTTTTAATATAAATCACAACTAACTTCTATATCCTAACATCTATCTCCTAGCTTTAACCTTCCCGGTTTTCATAAAACCGTCATAATGTCTCATCACTAAATGAGATTCTATCTGATGCAGAGTGTCTAAAGCGACACCGACAATAATCAATAAACTTGTACCTCCGAAAAACTGGGAAAATCTAACCGAAACACCCCAGCCTGTAACGAAAGCAGGCAATATCGCCACGATGGCAAGGAAAAACGAACCGGGCAATGTAATTTTTGTTAAAATATTATCAATAAACTCTGAAGTTTGTTTTCCCGGTCTAATACCCGGAATAAATCCTCCCTGCTTTTTCATATTGTCGGCAACATCCTTTGGGTTAAAGGCTATAGCAGTATAAAAATATGTAAAGAAAATAATCATTAAAGCATATATAAAAGAATATACCGGTGAAGTATAAATAAAGTACTGAGATATATTTTGTAAAAACTCATTATTCGGGAAAAACGATAGCACCGTATTCGGTATAAACATTATTGATTGAGCAAAGATTATGGGCATTACTCCGGCTGTGTTTACACGAAGCGGAATATATTGCGTAACTCCTCCGTAAACCTTCCTACCGACAACTCTCTTCGCGTATTGTACAGGTATTCTTCTTGTACCTTCGGTAACCAAAACTACACCACCGATTATAAGGACCATAAAGCCGACAATAATTAATTCAATTATTAAGCTGCCGTTACCCTGGCTCATTCGCTGGTATTCATCGAAGATAGCGTAAGGGAATCTATCGATTATCCCTATAAAAATTATCAAAGAAATACCGTTGCCAATGCCCTTGTCCGTAATTTGTTCACCAAGCCACATCATAAAAATTGTACCAGAGGTCAGAATAAGCACGGTTGAAATTGTCCATCCGAAACCTTGTACACCCAAAGGAACAACAGGCTGACCTTGATAACTTGTATTTAACAGTTTTATAGTAACGCCCCAAGCCTGAAGCGCAGATATTAAGACTGTTCCGTACCTGGTTAACTGAGTAATTTTCTTTCTTCCGTCTTCACCTTCCTGCTGCAATTTTTGAAAATACGGAACAACAGCACCAAGGAGTTCAATTATAATTGCAGAAGATATATAAGGCATTATGCCTAATGCGAATATTGCTGCATTACTAAATGCACCGCCTACAAATAAATCATACAAACCGAACAAAGTATTAGCAGACTGGTTCCTGGTGCTTTCAGCCAGCAATGCGGAATCTATTCCCGGCAGAGTAATATGTGCACCGAGCCTTACTATAACGAGCAAAGCCAAAGTATACAAAATTCTTTGACGAAGCTCGTGAATTTTAAAAATATTTCTAAAGGTGTCTGTAATTTTTGCCATTTATTTCCGGATTAAATCGTTTCTATTGATCCGCCGGCTGCTTCAACTTTTTCTTTTGCCGACCGGCTAAATGCATTAACCTTAATCTTTAATTTGGATTTCATTTCTCCATCACCCAGAATTTTTACCGGGCTTTTCAAATTCTTAATTAAACCGTGTTTTTTTAAGACTTCAGCATTAACAACTTTTTCTTCTAACTTTTTGGAAGCGGCTAATTTTTCTAAAGAATCTATATTTACTACTTGATAATAAACTTTAAATTTATTGGTAAATCCAAACTTAGGAACTCTTCTCTGCAAAGGCATTTGACCGCCTTCGAACCAGGCTTTTTTCTTAGCACCTGATCGCGACTTCTGACCGTTCATTCCTCTGGTTGCATTTCCTCCATGCCCGGAGCCTTCACCTCTTGCAACTCTTTTCGTTTTTTTTCTTGAGCCTTCTGCATATTTTAAATTACTTAGAATATCCATGATTTAACCTTATTACTTCTTAATTTCTTCTACTTTAACCAAATGAGAAACTTTTTTAATCATTCCTCTGATTTGCGGAGTATCATTATGTACCTTTTCCCAATTAGGTTTGCCTAACCCCAAAGCTTCAATAGTCTTTTTTTGATCTTTAGGTCTATCAATAATACTTCTCGTTTGTGTAATTTTTAACTTTGCCATAAATTCCTCAATTAAGCATTAAATAGTTCGGTAACCGACATATCTCTTTTAGTTGCCATTTTTCTGGCATCGGTAATACTTAATAGCCCGTTAAGTGTTGCTTTTACCTGGTTATGCGGGTTACTAGAGCCTAAAGATTTAGTAAGTATATCCTGAACTCCGGCAGCTTCAAGGACGGCTCTAACTCCGCCGCCAGCAATTAAACCGGTTCCAGGAGTAGCCGGTTTTAACATTACACGTCCGGCACCGAATTTTCCGATAATTTCATGAGCTATTGTTCCTTTAATTACCGAAACCTTAACCAAGCTTTTTTTTGCATCATCAATACCTTTTGAAATTGCATCCGTTACTTCGTTTGCTTTACCCAAGCCGACACCGACAACACCTTTTCCATTTCCAACCACAACAATAGCATTAAAACTGAAACGGCGCCCGCCTTTTACAACTTTAGCAACTCGGTTAATATGAACAACCTTTTCTTTTAGCTCTTCTATTTCACCTGTTTTTACATTTTTCAATTGAATCTCCAATAACTACTCTATTTTTTAATTACTCCAATTTCTTTTTTACAAGAGAGAAGCTTTTTATATCCGGCTATTTAATTGGCTGCCGGGAGAGGATTCGAACCTCTACAGACGCCTCCAAAGGGCGTA
>CAZHBJ010000014.1:23913-40657 GCA_964530445.1 uncultured Ignavibacteriaceae bacterium | reverse complement strand
TTTATAGAACTACCGACGATAGCAGTTACGTAGTTATTGCCGGAGATTATTATACAACTTCGGAAGTGAATTTTCAGGGGAAATATGCATTGTTAACACAAGGCCTTTGGGAATTGAATACTAAAGGAATGGGCGGACCATTTCTCAATTATACTTTCTATGATGAAAAAACCCATCGTATTTATATGATTGACGGTTCGATATATGCACCTAAATATTACAAAAGAAACCTGATTCAACAAATGGATGTTATGCTGCAGTCATTCAGAACAAAAGCAAGCTTAAGTAAAGATAGAATAGAAGAATTGACCGACGCAGCTAAGTGATTTTATTTTTGCAGTGATATAAGCTTCACTTTTGTAAAGCTTTGACTAAACCTTCGGGCAATTCATAATCGGGAAAGTCCGTTTGTATTTTTCTCACATAAATTTTAGCGCGGGCAATCTTATCATATTGCAGCTCATATAATGCACGTCTTGCAAGCATGGCTCCGGCCTGATTCTCTAAAAAATTGATATAATAATTCCTTTTCTTTGGAAATCTTATGGTGAAATTCGGATCGGGAGCCGGAACATATTTATTGCCTTTAACAACTTTAAACATTAAAATATCCGGTACAAGCGTATAGCCTTTTGGTAAAATGAACTGTCCTTTTTGCATTTCAATTTCAAATAATTCCGGCGAGATATAAAAGTTGCGGTAGTTAACATTGGTTGCAACCAAATCGGTCATAATTCTTCTGTAATCTGTTTCAAGAAGATTAGGATTAAAATTTCCGCCGCTTTCGAACGGTACCAGAGCTTGTAAAAATGAACTTACGTCGGTGCCCATGTCCTTTAGTAATTCCGGGTGATCGTTATTCAATTGATGATAGTACCACGATCTTCTAAGAAGCTCTTTGTCGACTACGGTAATATCGGAACGGTAATGTTCGGCATACTGGAAATAATAAGAAGGAGAAACAAAGTAATCCCATTCGTAACTAAATATAACGGAATATTTAGGGCAGTAATTTAATACTGTTTTTGTGTAGTCTTCAAAAGTAAAAACATCACTTTGGTTTACCTTGTCGTAATTAACATAAATTTGAACACCGATAAAAATAATTATTAAGCTAAAAGGAATTATATACGGGCGTTTTGTCAACTTTAGCAAGGACAGCAGTTGTACTACTCCGAATACTGCAAAAAATGCAAGCGATATGTAAGCAAGAATAAAATATGAATCAATATCTTTAATATTGTAATTGATTGCATATAAAACGGTAAATAAAAAAGTAATTAGAACAAAAAAGAAAAATTTCCTTGCTTTAATAAACGAAGCAACCAGCCCTACAAAACAAATAAAGAGGCTGACGATAAACTCGTCGGGTAAATTCGAAATAAAATAGCTGAATTGCTTTTCGGCTGCAGCAGTTGAAGAAAAAAGCCAAACATGATATTGATCGCCTTCTACATGTCTTAATAATCTGGTTAAGTTATCCGGGTTTCCCCAATTCAGAATAGGATTTTGTGAAGCTCTAATTGGAAGATATGAATATATTAAAATAAGTACCGGGAAAAATATGCAAAGCATTAATCCTATTCTCAACAAGCTGTTTTTATTGAATTTGTTTTTATCAAAATAAAGATATGCAATGCCGGGTAATAGGAATAAAGTCGTCATATGGTTGGCAAAACCCAAAGCTAAAATCACAGCAAATAAAATCCACGGATTCCTAAATTTTATCTTATCATTATCATTTTTATGTAAATAAGCTTTGATTAAAAAAAACAGTATAAGATTGAACAAAAATATTTGAAGCGAATATACTTCAACCGAAGTGCTTTGAAACCAAAAAGTTTTACTAAAGGCTAATATTAAGCCGCCAAGAACGGCGCCAATGTATCTTTTTATTTCCGGTATTTCAACTTCGGCTGAATCCTTTTTAGATCGTATCTGTTTTCCTTTTCCCTTTTTTGTTTCCTTTTTAGTCTGTACGGTTATTTTTTTAGGAATAAAACTATTGATGTTGTCCAAAACCAATTTGGATGTATATACAAATACTCCGACGCCTAAACTGCACCAGATAGAAGTAAGAAGATTAAGCTGATATATTTTGCTGAAAGGTAAGGGTATTAAATGAAAGAGATAACCTAATATAGTAAATAATGGATACCCGGTAGGATGCGCAATGCCTAATGTGCATTGTACCGCAGCAAGCTCACCGGAATCTATTTCTACTACAGAAGGAGCTAATGTGGTTAAGTAAACCACAAAAACAAATAAGCCGGTTAGTACAGCAAAATATTTTTTTAGGAATTTCAACAGCAATTAATGTAAATATTTTTCGTATAAAGTACGGTTATTTTTACAAATAGAATTAAATTTATCAAGAAATTTCTCTTTTGAATCAAAGCTTAAAAACGTTGAAACCAGATTCCTTTTTTCTTCATTTGAAGGTAATACCGGATTGGTATTGTTAAAAACACTTTGTATTGTTAATTCCAAATTTTTTAAAAATATAAAGTTCGGTTTTAATTCTTCAAGTATGGAAAATTCTTTGTCGGCTTTTCCAAGAAGTTCAATAATATTAATAATGTTTTTAGCCCGATATTTTAAAAAGAGATTTTTACCTGTTAGAAGAATCGATTGAATTAAAAATTCTATATCAGCCAAACCTCCGGGGCTTTTTTTAATATTAAAAGAATCGGGAATTGAACTTATAATTTGAGGATAAAGCTTTTTCCGCATTTCTAAAATTTCTTTTTTAACAAAATTTTTATCCTCTTCATTAATCCTTAAATTAATTGACTGTGCAAGCTTGTTAAAGATTTTTTTATTACCGTAAACAAAGTTCATTTTACAATATGCCTGCAGCTCCCATATCCTCGACCGGTTTTGAATATATTTAATGTAGCTTTTTAAATCCCACACTAAAATACTGCTTTTACCTTCGGGTCTGAGCCGGCAGTCGACATCAAAAGGTTTTAATTCGTCCTTTAATTTTACTAGTAAAGTTTGAAAATCTTTTTGAATATCCGGGTATGAATTTAAATCATTTATAACAAAAATTAAATCAATATCCGAAGAAAAAGTCATTTCTCCCGATCCGAAACTTCCCATTGCCGCAATCATATATTCATTTTTTAACGATATTATTTCGGTGTTTTCTTCAACTTTAGACTTAATTGATTTCATAAAATAGACTTGCAAGAGCTTTGAGATTTTTACCGCCGGAATTAATTTTAAAGTGAATTGAACCGTTAAAGTAAAGATCATTTTCTTAACAGATAACTTTTCTATGTCTTTTGCATTAACTTTTTCGAATACCTTTCTTGTTATAAAAAAGTCACGTAAATCATCATCTTCGGCAAAAAGATCGATTGCTTTCTGGGAAAATTCACATAAAGTTAAAAATGACCTGAAAAATTTTTTATCTCCGAATTCTTTATACCAGATAGAAGGCAATGATAAAGGTTTAATCACTCTAACAAAATTTTGAAGAACGGTATCCGGGCTGCATGAAGTAATAAGATATTTGTTTAATTCACCTTCAATTTTTACAAATTCATCTATGGAAGCTTTATCGAATTGTTTGTTCCCAAATAATCCTTTGCCCTCTCTAAGATATTCAAAATTCTTAGCTGCTTTTGCCGTGTTTGCAAAGTTGATTTCATTTTGAATTGTACTTTTTACATTCGTTTTATGCTTTATTCCCATAACAGAATTGTAAATTTTTTGAACCGATTTTTTATTAACCGAAACGAAATGTTTAAAGGCGGCAACATTTTTGAAATTTAAATATGCGCTTAATTTTTCGGCAATTTCACCTTCATCCGGAATATTGTGCGTTTGAGAGTTGTTCATTAATTGCAAATAATGTTCTATTTTACGGTAAAATATATAAGCATCAGTTAAAGTTTTTTCCTCATCCTCCGAAATTAATTTTGCCAATGTTAATTTGGTTATTGCATCCAAAGAGTTAGGTGTTTTTAATTCTGTGTTTTTGCCGCCATTCAGTAACTGTAATGCCTGAACTGCAAATTCAATATTTCTAATTCCGCCGGATATTAATTTTATATTTTCTTCATCGTTCAGGTTTTTTTCAATATTAATTTTTAATTTTTTAATTTGTTCTAACGGAGAGGAAGAAAAAGTAACAGGATAAATAAACGGCTGGAGATAATTAATAAACGAACTATAAAGAGATTTACTGCCTGTAATAAAATCGGCTTTAATTAGCATTTGTCTTTCCCAGTCTTCACCCCGGCTCTCGTAATAATCCAAATATTCATTTAAGCTCCGGCATAGAGGCGAATTTCTTCCGTCCGGCCGCAGACGGAAATCTACCCTGTACATAAATCCGTTCGGTGTTATTGAGGAAGCACTCTCAATAAACAGATAAATAGTTTCGGTTAATATCTGATTATAATACCGTTTGTTCATTATTAAAGAATTATTATCGTAAAAGATAATTAAATCTATGTCGGAACTGTAGTTTAATTCGCCTCCGCCGAGCTTGCCTAATGCAATTAAACAGAATTTTCTATTCAAATTTTTAATATCATATTTGGAAAGAATTTCTGTATAACATAATTGAAATAATTCGGAAGAAATAGTTTTTGCTAAGATCGATAATTCCCCGGTTATTTCTTTGAGCCCGGCTATACCTAAAATATCTTTTATACCGATTCTTAATATCTCTTTTCTTTTTAATGTTCTTAAAGCATTAACTTTTGCATTAAAGGATTTAAATCCGGACAGCGTCTTTTTAATAGATTCCGTAAATTTTTTTTCATTTAATTTTATTTCCAGAGTTGAAGGGTTGACTATCCAGTAAAAATATTCAGGGTTTCGCACCAGGATATCAGTTAAATAATTGCTGTTGGTTGAAACGGCAACTAATATTTCAACATAATTCGGATATTGAAGACACTCGTTAAGTAGTGTAATTTTATCGTACATTGATAAAATAATTCTCAGTAAATTTGATTCGGAACCGTAGGTAAAGTAATGAAGTGAAATTTCATTTTCGAATAGTTGAAATATTTTATCGAAAATTTCCGGCGAAATATATCCGGCTGATTTTTCAGCTAATTTATCTGTAAATTCCTTAGAAAGTTTGTAAGCTTTGAGGTTTTGTATCACTTTAAATAATCAAATTAAAATTTAGCTTTAAACTAACATTATACAATTTTAAATAGAACAGGCAATGATAATTTTAATATATATTCTTGAATATTTTTTAATAAAAGGTAAACATTAAAAAATTGATTAATAATTTTGCCTGAAGAATTAATATCAATAAATAATGGATAGAAAATTATTAATAATTATAGCCGCCGTAATATCTTTTACAATTGCTTTCTTTCTTTTTAAAAAAGATACGAAAGAAATCCAGCTAAACAATAAAACAAATAATATTATTGGGGAAACCGATAAAGACGAATCGGTAACCGGATATCCGATGGAAGCGGCAAAGTGGTATTACAACCAGCGTGCTTACCCGCTTGGATATATTCCGGAAGATTGGAAAGTACATGCAATAAGTCATATCGATAAATTAAATAAGCTTAAAAAATTACAAAAAGTTTCGCGGGCTTTAAAATGGACAGAATTAGGCCCGGGAAATATAGGCGGAAGAATCCGCGCAATTGTTGTTGATCCTCATAATGCAAATATTGTTTATCTAGGCTCGGTAAGCGGAGGAGTCTGGAAAACCACCGACGGGGGATCAAGCTGGTTCCCGCTGGACGATCATATGGAAAACTTAGCCGTTTGTTCTCTTGTAATGGATCCTCATAATTCAAATATTATTTATGCCGGTACAGGTGAGGGCTTTAATAATTATGATTATATCCGCGGCAACGGAATTTTCAAATCGACGGATGCGGGAGCTACCTGGTTTCAATTAAGCTCTACCAACATTTACAGTTTTTTTTATGTTAATAGGTTGGCTATTGATAGTACAACCAATTCTCTTTATGCCGCAACACGTTCAGGATTATTTAAATCAACGGATGGAGGAAATACTTTTACAAATCCTGCGTCTTCGGCAGGCGGAAATTGTATGGATGTTATAGTAAACTATACTAGTCCCGCAACAATATTTGCGGCATTCGGATTATTTAGTCAATCGCAAATATGGAGAAGTACTGATGGCGGAATCACATTTAGTCTAAATTATCAAAAATCAGGAATGGGTCGAATTGTATTTGCCGGTTCTGCTTCGAATCCTTCGGTTGCTTACGCATCTTTTATGGATTTAAGTACATACGGAATTGGTTTTATGGCGTATACGAATAACAGCGGCAATTCATGGAATCAAATTTCACAAATTCCGGGTCCCTCAACCGATGGTAATACAACCTATGTTGGCAAGCAGGGCTGGTACAATAACACACTTGCTGTAGATCCTGCAAAACCGGGTACAATTTGGGCAGGCGGTATTGACCTGTGGATGTCTACAAACAGCGGTACGGACTGGTACCGCATAACTAATGCTTATCATCAAGGCGATCTAAAACCTTTTGTCCATGCGGATATGCATACTTTAGTTTTTGCACCTTCAAACCGTAATATTATTTATAATGGAACGGACGGCGGAATTTATGTGACAAAAGACGGCGGAATTACTTGGAACGCAATAAACAATAATTTGTTCATTACTCAGTTTTATTCTGGAGCGGTTGCTCCTGCCGATTCAATTTATTACGGCGGAACGCAGGATAATTATACGCTTAAATCAACCGGAGGTCAAAGCTGGAATCCTATTCTCGGCGGAGACGGCGGTGTTGTTCAAATAGATTATAATAATCCTGATATAATTTATGCCGAACAACCGAATTTTACTTTTTTTAAGTCCACTAACGGCGGTGCAAAATTTAGTTATGCTCAAACTGGTATTCCGACTAATTCGAGTACTCATGAAACTACAGATAGAACTTTATTTATTACACCTTTTACAATGGATCCGAATAATCCATCTATTCTTATCGCCGGAACATATAGGCTTTGGAAAACTTCCGACGGTGCATCTTCATGGAGTTCTTTAAGCACCGATTTAACCGGAGACGGATCAGGTTCTTCCGGGGCAGACATTTCTGCAATAGCTATTGCAAAAAAAAATTCATCTGTAATTTATGCCGGTTGTACTAACGGCAAATTGTGGGTTACTACCGATGATGGGGCAAACTGGAATGAACGCGATAATTTATTGCCGAATGCCTGGAATACAAAAATTGCAATCGATAATAGCAATTCTGCAATTGCGTATATTACATTTTCCGGCTTTTTAAATAATTCAAAAGTCTTTAAAACAACCGATTATGGAAATACCTGGTCAAATATTTCCGGTGATCTTCCAAATATTCCTGTTAATTGTATCTTTTTAAATCCGTATATAAAAGGTTATTTGTATGCAGGTACGGATCTCGGCGTATTTTCATCAACTGATGACGGAACTAATTGGATACAAGATAACGACGGATTAGCCAATGTGCCGGTAATGGATTTGGAATTCCGCGGTTCCGATACCACACTGTATGCAGCTACACATGGAAGGGGAATGTTTTTAACTTCTTTATCGAAGAATGTTAGCTTGGTAAATGAAATAGGCAATCAATTTCCGGATGATTTTAAAATCTATCAAAACTATCCTAATCCCTTTAATCCGACTACAACTATAAAATATCAATTGCCTGATGCGGGAAATGTAAAATTAATTATTTACAATATTACAGGGGAAAAAGTGGCAACTCTAATTGATAATTTTCAGCAGGCCGGAAGTCATATTGTTAGCTGGGACGGGAAAAATAATTACGGACAGAATGTTTCGAGCGGAGTATATTTGTATTCAATTAATTTCCGGAATATACTGCAAGTTAAAAAGATGATTAAATTAAAATAATTTCTCCCGGGAACTTATCTTAGTAACTAATACGAAATAAAATTATTAATACTTCCGTTTTTTTAGTTTAAAAAGCCTTTAAAATTCGAAAAAATAAAATCTTGGAAAAAACACTATTTTTGGTTTTAAATTTGTATAATTAGCTTACTTTTCAATAATATCCATTAGTTCTTAAATTGCATTTCAAGGCTTCAATGGTTAATTTTAAATTTATTATTCCAACGGAGATTCGATTTAAATGAAAAATATAATTAAAAAAGTAATTGGTGATAAACAGGCTAAAGATCTAAAAAAACTTTGGCCTATTGTTGAAGAAATTAAAGAAGAGTATGAAAAACTTAAAGATTTTAGCGATGACCAGTTAAAAGCGAAAACACAGGAATTTAAAGATCAAATTCAGGAACATACCGCTGATTTAAGAAAACAAATTGAGGAAATAAAACTTCAGCTTCAATCAAACGAAGAAGTTGATATGCATAAATTGTATGATGAGCTTGAAGAATTGGAAGACGAACTTAATGATAGTTATGAGGAAATTTTAGATGAAATTCTTCCCCAAGCCTTTGCTGTTGTGAAAATAACATGTGAAAAGCTGGTGGGTAAAAGCTGGACTATTGCAGGAACTAAAGTTACATGGGACATGGTTCCGTATGATGTTCAGTTGATGGGCGGCGTTGTTTTACATCAAGGAACGATTGCAGAAATGGCAACCGGTGAAGGAAAAACATTGGTTGCAACTTTGCCTATATATTTAAATGCATTAACCGGCAGAGGCGTTCATCTTGTAACAGTTAACGATTACTTGGCGTTACGTGACAGCGAATGGATGGGAGAAATTTATAAATTCCACGGCTTAACTGTAGGCGTTATCTTAAATACTATGGAGCCGGATGACAGAAAGAAACAGTACGATTGCGATATTACATATGGAACTAATAATGAATTCGGATTTGATTATTTAAGAGATAATATGGCGACGGAAAAGGAATTTCAAGTTCAGCGCGGGCATAATTATGCAATTGTAGATGAAGTCGATTCTGTCTTAATAGATGAGGCAAGAACTCCTTTAATAATTTCCGGTCCTGTTGAGGTAGATGATCAGAAATTTGATGAAATGAAGCCAAGAGTGGAAAGATTATACAGACTTCAATCAAATTATGTTGCTAAAATTGTACAGGAAGCTGAAGAATTTTTAAGCAGCGACGGACGAGAAAATGAAAGTCAGGCAGGTGTACAGCTTTTAAGAGCCTATAGAGGGCTTCCGAAAAATAATAGGCTTTCCAAGGTTTTAAGTGATCCTAATAATAAAAAGCTGCTTCAATCTACAGAGATGGAATACCTCCGCGAGAAAGCAAAAAATATGTTCATCATAGATGACGAACTGTATTTTGTTATTGATGAAAAAAACAATACGATTGATATAACCGATAAAGGAAGGGAAGAGCTGGCAAAGGGAAGCGGTATGGAAAAGGATTTCTTTATTCTTCCCGATCTTGGAGTTGAAATAAGCAAACTTGAGCATGATGAGACTTTAAGCGAAGAACAAAAATTAAAAAAGAAAGATGCATTATATAATCGTTATTCGGAAAGCAGCGATCGTATCCACACTATTCATCAATTATTAAAGGCTTACACGCTGTTCGAAAAGGATGACGAATATGTCGTTACCGAAGATGGCAAAATTGCAATAGTTGATGAGTTTACCGGGCGTGTACTGCCGGGAAGAAGATATTCGGACGGACTTCATCAGGCGATAGAAGCAAAAGAAAATGTTAAAGTCGAAAAAGATACCCAAACCTTAGCTACTATTACTCTTCAAAATTACTTTAGAATGTATAATAAACTTGCCGGAATGACAGGTACTGCGGAAACGGAAGAAGGCGAGTTTTATGAAATTTATAAACTTGAGGTTGTGGTTGTTCCGACAAACAAACCCGTTGTTAGAGATGATGAAGACGATGCAATTTATAAAACCAAGAGAGAAAAATATAATGCCGTTATAGAAGAGATTGAACGTCTTAGAAAGGAAGGACGTCCTGTTCTTGTCGGTACAACTTCGGTTGATGTTTCCGAAACTATAAGCAGGATGTTGAAAAGAAAATCAGTACCGCATAATGTTTTAAATGCAAAACAGCATAAGCGGGAGGCTGAAGTAGTTGCGCATGCCGGCGAAATAGGGGCGGTGACTATTGCTACTAACATGGCAGGTCGTGGAACCGATATTAAACTTGGCACAGGTGTTAAGGATAGAGGCGGCCTTTACATTCTCGGAACCGAACGCCATGAATCGAGACGAATTGATAGACAGTTAAGAGGCCGTTCCGGACGTCAAGGCGATCCCGGCACTTCAAAGTTTTTTCTGTCGTTGGAAGATGATTTAATGAGATTATTCGGAAGCGAAAGAATATCTTCCGTAATGCAGAGGATGGGAATTAAAGAAGGTGAAGTTATCCAGCACAGGCTGATTACAAAATCTGTGGAAAGAGCACAGAAGAAAGTAGAAGAGAATAACTTCGCTATACGTAAAAGACTGCTGGAATATGACGATACAATGAATCAGCAGCGTGAAGTTATTTACACACGAAGAAAAAGAGCTCTGCAAGGAGACAGATTAAAAGGTGAAATTTTTGAGCTTCTTGAAGATTTTGTTCATGATCTTGTTGAAGAAAACTTTGAAGAAGTGCATGCGGAAAATATAAAAGAACAAATTATGCATAATATTCTTGTCGAATTTCCTTTGGAACCTTTGGAATTTGAAACTTTAGGGCAGGAGGGAATAGTCAATAGGATTCTGGATGCAGCAAAAGATTTTTATAAAAAGAAAGAAGAAATGCTCGGCTCGGAATTAATGGCAAGATTGGAACGATATGCTATGCTGAGTGTAATAGACCATAAGTGGAAAGAACATCTAAGAGAAATGGATGACCTAAAGGAGGGAATTGGATTAAGAGCGTACGGGCAAAAAGATCCATTGGTAGAATACAAAGTTGAAGCATTCAAATTATTTACCGGCTTTCTCATTGAAATTAGAAATGATGTTGTTTCATTTGCATTTAAATTCTTTCCTCAGGCTCCTGAAGAAGTTCAGACTAAAAAAAGACGGCAGCCGATTGCAAGATTTAAAGAAATTAAGCAAAGTACAAGCAACATCGGTCTTTCTGCTGGTGAAAGAAGAGAAAGCGAAGAGCAAACTGCCGGTAAACCTCAGCCCGTGCAGGTTGCGGAAAAAATCGGAAGAAACGATCCCTGCCCGTGCGGAAGCGGTAAAAAGTATAAGCACTGCCATGGAAGATAATCAAAGGTAAATTATGAAAAAAGTTGAAGCTGTAATTAGGCCATTTAAATTGGATGAGGTTAAAGAAGCGCTTGTGGAAGAAGGCATTCGAGGCCTTACTATTTCGGAAGTAAGAGGATACGGAAGACAAAAGGGACATACCGAAACTTACAGGGGCAGTGAATATAGAATTGAATTTATACCTAAAATTAAAATTGAAGTTATTGTTGAAGATAATAAAGCTGAGAAAGTGGTGGATGCAATATTAAGGACTGCTAAAACCGGCCAGGTAGGGGACGGTAAAATTTTTATATATGATGTTCAAGAAGTGATACGTATACGTACTGAAGAGTCAGGGAAGGATGCCTTGTAAAACTTCAGCGTGCAGGATATTTTACCTTTTACTTTTTTACAATCTTTTATAGCTTCCTTTATGAAATTTAAATTTCATTCTTTAATAGCAAAAATTCTAGGCGCAATTATAATTGCCGGACTTTTTTATAGCTGCGGAGTGTGGCATAATTTTACCACATACTTTAATTTGTATTATGATGCTTCAGACTTTTTTAACCAGGCGGTAAAAGAAATAAACTCGCAAAAAAGAAGTTTGTTTTCCATCGATGAGGTAAAAATTCCTCAAAATGCAAATTCAGATCTTCAAAAGGTTATTGAAAAGTGCTCTCAAATTCTCCAATTCCATCAAAATAGCAGCTATGTAGATGATGCGCTTTTAATGTTGGGGAAATCGTTTTATTACCAGGCAAATTATAGAAAAGCTTTAAGAAAATTTAACGAACTTATCGTTACTCAACCTCACAGCGATTTAATCCTTGAAACAAATCTTTGGGTAGGAAAAACACAGCTAAAGCTAAAAGATTATGAAGACGCTCTTGCAACTTTAAAATCTGTTAGAAAGGAAGCCGTTAAAGAAGACGAAAAACAAATTGTACAGGACTCCTATATAGAGGAAATAAAATACAATATTGCTCAAAATAATTTTGCCGATGCTGTTAATTTAGCAAACGAATTATTAAAGTATTCCGATGATGATAAAGTTAATGCAGAAATAGCTTATGAGACTGGTATTTTGTATGAAGAATCGGACAGTCTGAAACAGGCAATTGCATCTTTCAGAAAGGTACAAGATTATTCGCCGGATTATGAAACTTTGTTTAATTCCCGTATTGAGCTCGGGAAAGTTTTACGGCAGGACAAGCAGTACCAGAATGCTTTAGATGTTTACGAAGAAATGAGAGGTGAGAAAAAATATGCAGATTCGTTTAACGATATAGACCTGGAGCGAGGAATAACTCTTCTTAAAATGAATAAGACCGAAGATGCGGTAAGTATTTTGCTTGAAGTAGATACTTCCAAAACAAAATCACCAAGTCAAGGACTTGCAGCATATCAGCTAGGTGAGGTTTTTAAAAATCACTATAAAAATTTTGATAGTGCATTAGTATTTTATAACCATGCCGTAAACTCTACTGCTCCAAAAGATACAATTGCAGTAGCCAGGGATAATGTAACTCTGCTGGGAAAATTTAAAACAGTTTTAGGTAAATTAAAGGATGATAAAAAAGAATTAAGTTATGCCTTAGACCCTGAATTATTTAAAAAGGATTCTATTGCATATCAATTAAAACTGCTTAGTTTAGAGGAAGCCGAAAACGCTAAACGAAATCACTATCTGGGGAAGGATGCTATTCCAACCATTCAAGATACCGGCAAGGCTATTGATTCTACTCTTGCAAGAGATTCAATCCTTGCTAAACTTGCTAAAGACCCGACAATATCTAAAGATTCACTTCGCATAATAGATTCAACATTGGCAAAGGACTCTGCTAAAATTAAAGATCAAAACAATATATTTAAAAGAAGAGAATTGCCGGTAGTTCAAAATGAAACTAACTTTAATAAAAATGAATCAAGAGACAGAAAATTTAGAGATGCAAATCTTCATAACCGTGAACCGAATGAACACAATAAACCGAAAGAGATAAAAGAAAAACCGCCTGAAAGACCAACTGAACCGGTTGATACGCTTAAGTACCATATAATTCAAACTGAATTTAATCTCGGAAATATTTTATTTACCGAGTTTAATTTCCCGGATTCTGCTTACAGCTACTATAATAACATTTTAACCGATTATCCCAATTCGCCTTTTCAAGCTAGGGTTTTATTTGCTGTAGGAAGCTACTACTTAACTATTAACGATTCTATAAAAGCAGACAGCCTGTTTAATATAATTTATAATAATTATAAAAATGAAAGAATTGTAAACGCTGCTGCCGATAAACTCGGGAAACCGTTAATTGATTTTAATTACGATCCGGCACAGCCAATGTATGTTTCGGCTTCTGATAAATTGCAAAATGCAAAATACGATTCGTCAATTTCGGATTTTTATAAAATATATTTGACTCATCCTCAATCGCCGTATGCCGCAAAAGCCTTATATACAACCGGATGGATATTGGAAAATAAAATGAATCTTAACGATTCGGCAGTTGTTGTTTATGATACTTTAATAAAAAGATATCCCTATTCCAAATACACGGCCAATATAAAGCCTAGAGTATTATTTTACAAAAATGAAATGGCTAGAATTAAAAAAGCTCATGAAGATTCGCTTAAATATGCAGAATCCGGAAAGACCGGTACACAAGTTTCCGATTCTTTGGGACATGGCCGTGCGGAAATGGAAAGTAACAAGAATGGGTCTTCCGAATTAGCGTTAAAGAATGGTGAAGGTGAAACTAAGAAAACACCTGCTCAGCTTGAAGCGGATAGATTAAAAGTTAAAGAGTTTCTTGATAAAGCCAATGCTAAAGCTAATGCAAACCCTGATACACTTATTAGAATAAGAGGAAATGCATCAAGGAATACGGAAAGGTAAAACTTTTAATCTTTAAAGTTTTGTGAATTAACCTATATTTCAGGTCTCTTTTTGAAATGCCGGATTTTCAAATCTCCAAAAGTAAAATTGAATTAATATTAAATAAAATTTTATTTTTTATCGAAAAAAGGAAGAGATTAAGTTTTTTATTTTATTTCCTTTTTAAAAAATACTACAGCGTTCTTTCGTCTGAAATTCCGCTTTTGCAATACAGCCATTTAAGGACTGCTTCTCTAATGGTAGAAAGAGCAATCCAAAATAAATTATTATATTACTCCGAACAGTCAAGGGTAAATATTAATCTTATAATTCCGTATTTGTAAAGAGCAATTGTGGCTATGGTGGAGGATGAATTTTTATTGCATAGTTATATAAGAGGAGATCGTTAAATCCGGAATAAATAATATAATCCTTTTCCCAATGATGAAACCATGAAGAGAAGAGAACTAATCGAACTTATTGAAGAAGGTGAAAATTTACATTGTGAGTTTAAAAGGAAATTTTCTACTCACGAAAAAATAGCAAGGGAAATGATTGCCTTTGCAAATACCAAGGGGGGCTATATTTTATTCGGTATTGACGATGATAAAGAAGTAATAGGGGTAGAAAGCGAGAAATCAGAAACGGATTTTATTATTGATGCAGCTACGAACTATTGTGAGCCGCCGCTGGAATATTATATCGAATACATAGAAATGTACGGCAAAGAGGTAGTAGTTGTGGAAATTCCGGAATCCGAAAAAAAACCGCATAGGCTTCAGGATTACATGCCTCAGTTTGATATTAATAAGGCAATAGTATTAATACGAGTGAAAGATAAAAGTGTACAGGCAAGCAAGGAAATGATACGAATAATGAGAGCACGATATGAAGGTTTAAAGCTAACTAAATATTCAATTGGTCCGAACGAGAGAACCGTATTTGATTATCTCTCCAAGAACGAAGTAATAACAGTTAAAATACTGAGTGAATTAGTCAATATTTCCGAAAGACGAGCATCCAGAACACTGGTTAAAATGGTACGTGCTAATTTGCTTATGATTCATACTAAGGATAACGGGGAAGAATATTTTACCGGGATGGAATAACATCAAGAATATTTATTAAACAACTCATTTATTTAAGGATTATTTTTGCTTACCCGCTGAAACAAGATTTGCAATGAACTTTGTGAAATCTTCAATATTCTGACCTACACTTGCTTTTTCTAGTGAACTCATATATTCATTTCGTTTCTCTACCGGTATAATTGTCCATGGATATCCCCCCGAGGCAAGCATTACATTCATTAAGAATCTCGCCATTCTTCCATTACCATCCATGTATGGGTGAATATATACAAAAACAAAATGTCCTAGTATTGTTCTGACAGAAGGTTCACTTTCGTTTTTAAGTAATTCAAATAATGTAGGCATTGCATCCCTTACGCCCGTCGGGCTCATTGGGATGTGATTTGATTGACTGATAAAAACTTGTCCGTTTCTGTAACCTGCCAGATCAGCTCTTTGTATCAGGCCGGCAATTACACTTGGTGCAAACATTTCTCTATACCAGTCTCCATGATCATCATCAACTACTTTACCTGGATTTTCGCCATCAAAAACTTTTTGTATGCTCTTCTTTACTGCTTCAAATGCAAGATAATAACCTCGAGCTGCAAATGCATCTTTTTCATTTTTTTCGGGATCCCAGTTTCCGCTCTTTACGCGTTCAATTAGCTCTGGCGTTACTTTATAACCTTCAATTGATAAAGAATGATATGCATCGCTTTTATAATTCTCTTCCACAAGTTTTAAATACTCAGTTTTATCATTTGGTATACCTGGTTCCTCGGGAAAATACTTAATTATTTTTCCTCTCATTTCTTGCCACATAAACTTAATTCTGCTTACATATGGAGACGCACTTTTGGATGAAAATGAAACTTGCAGCTTGTTTTCAAAAGGATCGTTTTCTCTAACGTCATAACCAGCCGATTTCATCGTTTTAATTATCTCATCAGCAATTCTACCGTTTCCAATATTTCTGAATGCCCCTGCCAACCGTCCAGCCACGGTACTATTACCACCCTCAAGAAGTGGAGCCAGTATTTCCGAAGCATTTCCTATCGTGGATAAAGCTGTTCGGGTATCAATTGAATTTTGCAAAAAATAGTTTTGTGTACAGGCTATTAATGCTGTCGCTAATGAGAAAATTCGTATTCCATTATTTTCATTAATTTCTTTAGCGGCTGGCATTGCTAATTTTGCATCTAAAAGTGAATTATCATACATAAGTTGAGTGATATTATTTCCTGCTTTTGGAGACCGAATTATAAGTTGTTTAGGTATATTCCAATTCCCACTGTGAATGGATATTGATTGTTCCGGTGAAACACACCAATCTTGACCAAATCTATCATTAAGATATACTTTGCAAAATTTCCAAAATGCCACATACCAGGAGGTGGTATCTCCTTTTACTTCCATTGGATGGCTCGACATGTACCAGCCCTTCATTACATTTTGAATAAATCCATTCATTAATAGAATTTCTCTATCATCTCTGGACAATGCGCTACTCTTGATTATTGCAACTCCGTCTTCATCTTGAAATTCTTTTAATACTTCAAGCGCTTTTGCCAATTTTTCTTCAGGTGTTGCCATTTTTTCTTTCTCTTAAAATTATTGTTTATAGT
>CAZHBJ010000014.1:0-23813 GCA_964530445.1 uncultured Ignavibacteriaceae bacterium | reverse complement strand
GCTGTGCAATTTATAGTTTATCCCGCATATTTCCAATCTATAAATCAATGAACATAAAATTTAGGAGATATCATATTTTGATAGTCTATTTTAGCAAAATCAAAAAAAAGCGCATAAATTATAATAAAATCAAATAGTTTGTTCAATATTTATAAAAATGCGTAAGCATGGAATATTGAGGGAAGAAAAATTCAAGATATGAGATAAAAATAATTAGTCTTAACCCCCTATTTAAATAAAGAAATCTTGTAAAATAATTTTACTTTATATCCGGATTGCCTTCATCAAAAAGTTTTCTCAATTCAAATATAGAAATGCCATATGCTACAGCTACATTTAAAGACTGCTTAATTCCGTATTGGGGAATTTCAATTGAAAAATCGCATAGATCGATTAATTCCTGGGATACACCTGTAATTTCGTTACCTACAATCAAACATAAAGGGAAATCATTTTTATCAAGATTATAATAAGGTAAGCTTTTATTCGTCAATTCAAGCGCACAAACTTTTATCCCTTCTTTTTTCATCTTCAGAATAATTTCTTTGGGATCTTTTAAATATTCCCATGAAACGCTTTCGGTTGAACCTAATGCAGTCTTTAAAATTTCCTTTTTAGGCGGATGAGGAGTATAACCGCATAAATAAAGTTTCTCAATCATTGCCCCGTCTGAAGTTCTAAAAATAGAACCGACGTTATAATTACTTCTTATGCTGTTTAGTACAACATAAACAGGTAGTTTTTTTACGGTATGAAGGGTGTCAAGCGTACTTCGGTTTTCTGCTATTTCCTCGTGGGTCAGCTTTTTCATGAAGGTTGCGGATGTATTTCGATTATTAGTATTTAATTGCTAATTGTCCGCAAGCAGCGGCGATATCATCTCCCTGTGTATTCCTTAACATTACTGTAATGTTTTTATCCCTAAGCTCTTGTACAAAATCATCGATACGTTCTTTTGGTGAAGATTCCAATTCGGCAGAAAGTCCTGCAGGATTCATATGCTGCAAAGAATTGAACGGTATAACGTTTATCTTTGAAGGGATTTCACTACACAGTCTGGCTAAAGCACTTATATCTTCATCACGGTCATTTATATCTTTTAACATTACATATTCAAAAGTAATTCTTGTAGCGGTTCTTCTAGCGTAATACCTAACGGCATCGATATTTTGTTTTAAATTATATTTAATATTTATGGGCATTATCTTGTCGCGTACTTCATCGAAGCAGGAATGAAGCGATAGGGCTAATTTTACTTTCATATTAGAATCTGCCAGTTCTCTTATTTTAGGAGCAATTCCTGCAGTTGAAATTGTAATCTTTTTTAAACTAATTCCGGTTGTTAATTCTTCCGAGAAAATCTTCAATGTTTTTAATGTAGAATTATAATTCAAAAGCGGTTCCCCCATACCCATAAAAACTATATTTGTAATTTTATCTTTACCGTAATCTTTAGCTGCCAAAATATATTGATCGAAAATTTCTCCCGGAGATAAATTCTTTTTGTAGCCCATCAGTCCGGTTGCACAAAACTTACAATCCAGCGGGCAGCCTGCTTGTGTAGATAAGCAAAGCGTTGTTCTTTTTTCTTCCGGTATTATAACCGACTCAATTTTGTTACCTTCTTCGGTTTCAAAAATATATTTTTTTGTCCCGTTATTTTCCGAAGTAACGGTATCTACAAGTGTTAATGTCATTATCTTGGAAAGTTCCCTTAGTTCTGCACGAAGAACTTTGGGAATATTAGACATGTCGTCAAAGTCGAGTGCGAGATGATTATACATCCAGTTAAATAACTGTTCGCCTCGAAATCTCGGCTTGCCGATTTTAGTAAAGAAATTTTTTAATTCGTCTAACGTTAAGCCTTTTAATTGAGTTACTTTGGAAGAATGATTAGCCACCTTTTTATTTCTCTCCAATGTTAAAACTGTCTTTTCCATGGGACAAATATAAGAATTAGAGTGGTTCTAAAAAATTAAAAATATTTGTCAGTGATGTAGGCAATTTATATACATAAAACATTGATATAGACAAATTATTACCTTATTTTCTAATTGATTTTTTCTTAAATCAAACTAGAATTGCTTTAAAACACAAATTTTAAAGCAATGTCTGCCAAATGGTAGAATAATTTACTAAAAGTAATTATAAACTTTTTTGAAGGGAGAATATGAATTTCGATCTTTCCGAAGAGCAATTAATGATACGAGACACGGCAAGGGAGTTTGCTAATGCCGAAATAGCACCCTCGGCCGTAGAGCGAGACATCAAAGGGGAATTTCCTAAAGACATAGTAAAAAAATTAGGCGAACTCGGCTTTTTGGGTATGATGGTTCCGCCGGAATACGGAGGTGCAGGACTCGATACTATAAGCTATGTGCTGGCAATGATCGAAATTTCTAAAGTGGATGCCAGCGTAGGTGTTATTATGTCCGTTAATAATTCTCTGGTCTGTTTTGGTTTAGAAGAATACGGATCCGATTTTATAAAACAAAAATATTTAATTCCTTTAGCGAAAGGAGAAAAGTTAGGAGCATTTGCTCTTTCCGAACCGGAAGCAGGCAGTGATGCAACCAAACAAAAAACAACTGCCGATAAAGACGGAAATTTTTATGTGCTAAACGGAATGAAAAACTGGATTACAAACGGACATTCCTCTGACTATGTTTTGGTTATGGCAACTACGGATAAATCAAAAGGTCATCATGGTATATCAACCATTCTGGTTGAAAAAGGTACTCCTGGTTTTGATTGTGGAAAAAAAGAAGATAAAATGGGTATTAGGAGTTCGGATACATCTTCGCTGACTTTTGAGAACTGCAAAGTGCCTGTGGAAAATTTAGTCTGGGAAGAAGGCAAAGGTTTTAATTTTGCAATGAATACATTAAACGGAGGCAGGATTGGAATTGCCGCCCAGGCAATAGGAATTGCGGAAGCTTCTCTTGATGCGGCGTTAAAATATTCCAAAGAAAGAAAAGCTTTTGGTCAGACAATTTCCGGTTTTCAGGCCGTGCAGTTTAAATTATCCGATATGGCAATTAAAGTTGATGCTGCTAAAATGCTTACTTTTAAGGCAGCCGCTTTAAAAGATGCAGGAAAGAGATTTTATAAAGAAGCTGCTATTGCAAAATTATATTCTTCCAAAATTGCTGTTGAAAATGCATTGGATGCAATACAAATACACGGCGGTTACGGGTATGTTAGAGAATATCTCGTAGAAAGATATTTACGGGACGCCAAGATAACCGAAATTTATGAAGGTACTTCCGAAATTCAAAAAATAGTTATTTCCAGAGCATTATTGGATGGTAAATAAACTTAGTGCTTTTTTATATTTTTTATTAATTATTCTTTTTATTTCATTAAACCTTTTTGCTCAAATTGAAAACAGCAAATGGGGAAAAGCTGATTATTCTTACCAAATGCCGGATAGATTTGAGCATAGGGACTATTCTTTTAATGAAAAAAATCCGGAGCGGTTTGTACTAAAATCCGTTTTAAATGCGTACTGGTTTTTTATCTCGGATGTTGACGGAAACAATTGTTCTTTTAGCCCTACTTGTTCTCATTTCTTTTTACTTTCTGTAAAGAAAACAAATATTATACAAGGTTCCCTAATGTTTTTTGATAGATTTACCAGGGATATGGACATTTTCGGAAAAGTCGATCATTATCCTTATGCGCAAAACGGACATTATTACGATCCGCCCTCTCTTTATATGTTAAAAAAAGACAGCATAAATTACATTCCTCCGTCGGTTGTAGTGAAGAATGAATAAAATCATTTTTTTACTGATTATTTTTTGTACAAATTCCTTTTCCCAAGAGGTTCGTTCAACACAAAGCCTGAATTTATTTTCTCCTACAAATATTAAAAAGTTTGGAGATTATCTTTTTTGTCAGCATGATTATTTAAGAGCTTCGATTGAATATGAAAAATACCTGCAGAACAGATTTAATGACACCGTATCTTTTAAAATCGGTTTGGCAAACTTGGCAATGGGAAAATTTGAAAATGCATCAAATAAATTTTTAAGTATTTCCCAAAACTCGGTCTTCTTTAATCTATCAAGATTAGAATATTTACAAGCTAATTTTCAAACCGGAAATTATGATACTTACAGAGACTTATATGAGAATTTAAATTTAAACTCACATTACAAATATTTTTTTAAAGCGCGCGAACTTTACAGCTTCTCTTTTCTGTTTACCGATAATCCTTTACCGCAGAAAAAAATATTTTTAAATACTTTTCCTGAAGGTGAGCAAAATAAAATTGGTGAGTTTTATAGTTGGAAAAGCGATCCGCCTTATAAAAGCCCAGTAACCGCTGCTCTCTTGTCAACCGTTGTACCTGGTCTGGGTAAGGTTTATACACACAAATATTCGGATGGGATTTTTGCATTTGTAACCGTTGGTATACTCGGATACCTGGCTTACGCTGATTTTCATGCAAATCATAATTTTAGAGGATGGCTGTTCTCTGCATTAGGCGCGGGTTTTTACGGCGGAAATATATACGGCTCGGCTGCTTCTGCACAGATATTTAATGCGGAAATTAAATTTCAATTCTTTAATGATCTGAAAAATTTTTTAGAAGAACATAATTACTTTGTACCTTTAATTAATTTTTGCAAGTAGAGTGATGAAGTATATTTATTTGATTTTGATTTTTTTTACTGTTCGCCAGGAGATTTTTCCGCAAGATGCTTTAGCAAGTCAATTTAACTATGCAAAAGAAATATATAATGAAGGACATTATTTTGACAGTATAACGGAATTTAAAAGATTGATTTTTTTTGATTCTTCAGGTAAATATAATTTTACTGCTAACCAATATATCGGTAATGCATATAAAGCAGGGGCAAAATTTTCCAATGCCATTAATTACTATACATTAGCGGAAATTAATGCTGAAAATTATAATGAATTGTTCACTGCAAAAATTAATATTATTCGAGTAAATATACTCCGCAGAACTACCAACAGGGCATTTCAACTTTTAGATTCTCTTAATTGCGATAAAAAGTTTTCAAATAAAAAGAAAGAAATTTATTATTGGAAAGGGTGGGCATATATATTTGCGGACGACTGGCAAAAAGCTTCCGGTGCTTTTGCTTTAACCGACAGTAATGAAACCTTGCAAAAACTTTGTGAAAAAGTGGACAAAGAAGAATACTCTGTTTTGTTTGCACAAATTATTTCTCATTTAATTCCCGGATCTGGTCAGTTTTATACCGGAAATTATTTAAGCGGATTATTATCATTAGCATGGAATGGGCTTTGGGGATATTTAGCCGTAAAAGCATTTGTCGCCGATAGAATATTTGACGGACTTATGATAACAAATTTTCTTTGGCTTAGATTTTATTCGGGAAATTTGCAGAACTCCAAAAACTTTGCGGAGGAAAAAAACTTAAAAATCGCGAATAAAGCATTAAAATATCTTCAATATAATTACTCGGGAACTAAGCCTTAGAATATTAAAGAATGATAAATTTTAAATACCGTTTCATCGAAAAATTTAAGTAAAAATTGATAAATAGTGTTATATTCATTTTCGAATTTGTTTATATTTTAAAATTAAAATAAACAGGAGTAAAGATTAGCTCGCTTCCAACAAAAACTTCAACCACTAAGGAGGTTTAATGAAGAAAGGTATGATTGTCGGTTGTTCAATTGCTGGGGGAGTTCTTTTAATTGCAGCCATTCTTGTAATCTGGGGAATAAGCGCTTATAATAATCTGGTAACCTTAAATGAAAATGTAAATCAGAGCTGGAGCCAGGTAGAGAATCAATATCAAAGAAGAGCTGATCTGATTCCGAATTTAGTTAACACTGTTAAAGGTTATGCTAATTTTGAAAAAAGCGTTTTAATCGATGTAACCGAAGCGAGATCCAAAGTAAGCCAAATGACGGTAACAAAAGACATTTTAGACGATCCGGCAGCGTTTCAAAAATTTCAATCTGTTCAGGGGCAGCTAAGCGGGGCATTATCAAGACTCCTTGTAACGGTTGAAAATTATCCCGATTTAAAAGCAAATGAAAACTTTTTACAGCTTCAGGCGCAATTAGAAGGTACTGAGAATAGAATTGCCGTTGAGAGAAGAAAATTTAATGAAGCAGTTCAATCTTATAATACATCAATTAAACGTTTTCCTAACAATTTCTTCGCAGGCTTATTTAATTTTAAAGATAAACAATATTTTAAAGCAACTGCAGGTTCGGAAACTCCTCCAAAAGTTCAATTTTAAAAATGAAGTATATTTACTTTTTTTTATTAATCGTCTCTGTAAGCTTTGCTCAGCCTAAGCTGCCCGCCCTTAGTAATTATGCTAATGATTATACAAATACTTTAACTTCGCAGCAGCTAAGTAATTTGGATTACCGCTTAAGAACTTTTGATGATACAACCAGCAATCAATTGGTAGTTTTAATAATACCCACATTAAATAATTACCCGCTGGAAGAATTTGCAAATGAAACAGCTATAAAAAATAAGATAGGAACAAAGAAAAACGATAACGGTGTTTTACTTCTGGTTGTAAAAAATGACAGAAAAATTAGAATTGAAGTTGGGTACGGCCTGGAAGGCGCGCTTCCGGATGCACTGGCAAGTTCGATAATTCGTAATGTAATTATACCGCATTTTAGAAATGATGATTATTATGCAGGTATAACTGACGGCATAAACGCAATTATCCTGGCAACCAAAGGAGAATATAAAGTAAATACAAGAGCTTCTTCAAGAAAGAATTCACCTTCCCATATATTTACAATTTTAATGATTTTATTTTTTATTATTTCGTTTTTTATCAGAAGCGGAAGAAGAGGAAGCGGAGGATTTATTTTTTGGGGAGGAGGATTCGGTAGCGGAGGCGGATTCAGCAGCGGGGGCAGTTTTGGAGGCGGAGGATTTTCCGGTGGCGGCGGCAGCTTTGGCGGCGGTGGTGCAAGCGGAAGCTGGTAGAAAGTTAATATCAAGATAAAAAAAGAATATTGATGTTTTATTTTTGTTTTATTAAAATTACACACGAAAAATATTTTATAATTTAAATTATACTCACCATTAATTAATTTTTAATAGGTGGATCCTAACAACTTAAATATTATTTTTAATCTTCCCGGGAATAAGGGAAAGTCTGAAATTGAAAAAAGGAGAAAAAATTAATGGCAATAAAAATAACGGAAGAATGTATTAACTGCGGTGCATGTGAACCTGAATGCCCAAACACTGCTATTTATGAGGGTGGAGTTGATTGGGAATTAGCAGGAAAAGTTTACGGTCAAAATGATGCCGCACCTTCTAGTGCAGACGGATTTTATTCAAGCGACTTTTTCTATATTGTGCCGGATAAATGTACGGAATGCAAGGGATTTCATGACGAACCTCAATGTGCTGCGGTTTGTCCTGTCGACTGCTGCGTTCCCGATCCTGATCATGTTGAAGATGAAAGCGTTCTTCTATCGAGAAAAGAGTATCTCGACGGTATCGGCAGATAAATCGTAATTTAAATAGGGCGTCTTAAGATGCCCTATTCTAATCTCATTTCTTGTCTTTAGTTGAAAAATTAATGAATTTCAGACAATTTAGCCTTCAAAATACCTATTTTATAAGACCATTTTAGAGAAATCAATTTTCCACTGTTCTCAATATTGAAAATATCAACATAAATAATCTATCATTCTTTTGCGAAAATGCAGTGTATTTACTTTTCCCGGCTTGTAATTCTTTGTATTTATGTAACGAAAGGATTGGCACAGATTTAGAGATATCTAATTAAAATTAATAAGAATTATAAATCTCTTAAAATTATTTAACATTATTCTATAAGTATTATAAGGAGAAGAAAATGGCTTACAAGATAACTGAAGAATGCATCAACTGCGGTGCATGCGAGCCTGAATGCCCGAACAATGCAATTTATGAAGGCGGGACGAATTGGGAATTTAGCGGAAACAGCTATGGTGAAGGTGATGCTGCCCCATCTGGCGCTACCGGATTTTACTCAAGCGATTATTTCTATGTTGTACCTGATAAATGTACTGAATGCGAAGGTTTCCATGATGAACCTCAATGTGTAGAAGTTTGTCCGGTTGAATGCTGTGTTAAAGATCCGGATCATGAAGAAGACAAAGATGCTTTATTAGCAAAAAAAGAACATCTAGACGGCATAGGAAGATAATTCCTATTGAAAATTTACCGGGGCATCTAATGATGCCCTTTTTTTTTATCATTTGACTTGCATTTAGAACCGAACATCTAAATATAATTTTTTAGGTTTACGTCCTTTGCCCTCGCTCTTATCTTCCTTAATTTACAATTATATTTTTTTTATTTTTCAAATCAATTTAACGGATCATTTCTTCTAACATTAAGGAAGTATTATGAAAATAGGCAAATATGAAATTAATTTAATTAATTCCGGTTACTTTGGATTAGACGGCGGGGCAATGTTCGGAATTATACCAAAACCTTTGTGGCAAAAAACTAATCCTTCGGATGATGCTAACCGTATTAAATTAGCTACACGAAATTTATTGCTGCAAAACGGGAACCGAAAGATATTAGTCGATACGGGAATGGGAAATAAATGGGACGAGAAATCGATAAATATTTATGATATTAAACAGGATGATTTCTCGTTAACAAATGAACTTAATGAGTTTAATATCAAACCTGAAGATATAACCGATGTTATTCTCACTCATCTTCATTTTGACCACACAGGCGGTTCTACAGTTTTAGAGAATAATAAATTGATCCCGGCTTTTCCGAATGCTAAATATTATGTGCAGAAAAAAAATTATGAATGGGCGGCTAACCCATCGGATAAAGACAAAGGAAGCTATATAAAAGATAATTTCGTACCATTATTTAAAGAGGGAGTTCTGCATTTTATAGAAGGTGAGCAAAATTTTGATGACGAGGTTTCTTTTGTTATTATAAACGGACATACATTTTCACAGCAGATGTTAAAACTATCCGATTCCTCAAATACTTTTTTATACTGCGGTGATTTGTTTCCAACTGCTTCTCACATACCTCTGCCGTATATTATGGGCTATGATATTCAACCATTAGTTACCCTGGATGAAAAGAAAAGGATTTTAAATAAAGCAGCGGAAGAGAATTGGAAACTCATTTTTGAACATGATCCTGATTTTTGTTCTGCTACTGTTATAAAAACAGAAAAAGGTTTTAAGGTGAATGAAAAATTTAAATCCCTCTGATTTGATTGACCTGAAGGATTTCACTAGAATTTGTAAGGTTAGTGAATTAAAAGAAAATGAAGGCAAAAGGTTCATTGTAAACGATGAGGATGTTGCAGTTTTTAAAGTGGATGAGAAAATTTATGCACTTAATAATATATGCCCTCACCAGCATACGGCTTTAATTTATGACGGTTTTATTGAGGACGGCTGTGTAGTTTGTCCGGTTCACGGATGGATGTTCGATTTAAAAACCGGAGTGATGCCTACAAAACAAAAAGGTCTCGATTCCTATCCTATAAAAATTGTTGATGAAGTTATATACGTTAAAGTGGATAAAAAAGAAATGAAGTGGTGAAGAGTCGGCATTCTAAATTTATTTTGCATAATGAAAATTACCAACGAAATATTTATTAAGAAAGCAAAAGAAATAGGTTTCGATCTCATCGGTTTTGCTAAAGCGGAAGGACTTAATGTAGAGATAGAACATTTAAAAGAATGGTTAAATAAAGATTTTCAGGCCGGTATGAGTTATATGGAGCGGAATATTGAAAAAAGAAAAAATGTGGAAAATATTCTTACAAGCTCAAAGAGTGTTATATCGCTGGCAATAAATTATTATACGAATCATGATCATTCCGGTGCCAAAAATTCCGGGAAAATTTCTAGATATGCATGGGGAACTGATTATCATTTAATCATTTGGGAAAAACTAAATTTATTAGAGTCCGAATTAAAAAAAATCGATCCGTCTTTTGAATGCAAATCATATGCAGATACCGGCCCGGTAATGGATAAAGTTTGGGCGGTAAAGGCCGGCATCGGCTGGATGGGGAAACACACAAATGTGATAAATAAAGAATTTGGAAGCTGGATCTTTCTTGCTACAATTATTACTAATTATGCATTTGAATATTCTTCACCGATTCCGGATTTCTGCGGTTCATGCACTGCGTGTATTGATGCCTGCCCTACTGATGCAATTGTTAATGAATATATAGTCGATTCAAATAAATGTATTTCTTACTTAACGATTGAAAACAAAGGTGAGATACCTAAAGAGTTCAATGGTAAATTTGATAATTGGATTTTCGGCTGTGATATCTGCCAGGATGTGTGTCCCTGGAATAAAAAATTTTCCGTCACTGCCTTAAATGATGAATTTAAGCCTAAAGATGGAAATTCAGAAATTGATTTGGAGGAAGTATTAAGGATGGATAAGCAAGATTTTAAAAATAGGTTCGAAAGGAGTCCTGTAAAAAGAACTAAACTAAAAGGGCTTAAGCGTAATGCTTTGTTTATTCTTGTTGATAAGAAAGATCATAAGGAGATTTGAATCCTTACCCGGAAAATTGAATCAAACTTAATTAAATAAAAAGTATTTTTGTAAAATTACTTTCAAAATTTTATTATAGTTTACAAACTTAGATTGAAACGTAAGCGCTACAATATTAACAAAAACAGAAATAAGCAGAAAATATTTGATGTTGAAAATTTAATTTTAATTAATTTATCATAGTTCGAATATTTTTCGGATAATTTAAATAAAGAGTAATTTTTTATCGGATAAAAGGAGATTTTATGGCAGAAGATAATCATCATAAAGTAGTAATTATAGGATCGGGACCTGCTGGTTTTACAGCCGGCCTTTATACGGCAAGAGCAGAATTGAATCCCGTAATTTTTGAAGGTATGCAGCCAGGCGGTCAGTTGACTATTACAACCGAAGTTGAAAATTATCCAGGGTTTGAAGGTGGAATTATGGGCCCGGAACTTATGGATATAATGAGAAAGCAAGCACAAAAATTCGGCGCAAAATCAATTTATAAAGAAGTAACCGAAGTTGATTTTTCAAAAAGACCGTTTGTAATAAAAACATACGACGAAGTTCATACTGCGGATGCAATTATCATTTCAACCGGTGCTTCGGCAAGATTATTAAATCTTGAAAGCGAAAGCAAATATATGGGGTACGGAGTATCTGCCTGTGCAACTTGTGACGGCTTCTTTTTCAAAGACTTAAAAATACTTGTAGTCGGCGGAGGAGATACCGCAATGGAAGAGGCAAACTTCCTTACAAAATTTGCTTCCGAAGTGACTGTTGTTCACCGCCGTGATGAATTCCGTGCTTCTAAAATTATGCTTGATAGAGTTAAAAAGAATCCGAAAATTAAATTTCTTACAAGTAAAATAATTAAAGAAGTCTTAGGAAAAGAAGAAGGCGGAAGAAAATCTATGACCGGAGTTATTCTGGAAGACACGAAAGATCATTCGACAATGAAAGTTGATACCGATGGCTTGTTTATAGCAATTGGACACAAGCCAAATACAGAACTTTTCAAAGGTGTTTTGGATATGGATGAAACCGGATATCTGAAAGTTAAACCGGGTTCAACTTATACAAATATTCCCGGAGTATTTGCTGCAGGTGATGTAGCTGATAAGAATTATAGGCAGGCTGTAACAGCAGCCGGTTCTGGTTGTATGGCCGCAATTGACACTGAGAGATGGCTGGAAGCTCAGGAGTAAAATTTATAGGCCGGTCTTTGCCGGCCTTTTTTATTGTTCAGTTGGCTTTTCTAATTTCTTCGCAGCAATATTTGCAACTACAAATCCTAGTCCTGTAATTGTGAAAAGCAGAAATGGAATCCAATAATCACTGCCGGTTGAATCCTGCAACGCCATACCCAATCCTAATCCAATACCGAAAGCGGCAATAATTATTCCTATTTTCATAAGGATATAATGATCTTTTTTATTTTCAAAAAATTCTTTTATTGATTGAGCGTCCAGTCCTTTTTCTATCAACATTTGCCTTTCTCTGGATCTAAAATAAAAATGTGTGGTAAATAATAATCCTATTACTAATACAGTTACTATTGGTATAAAAACTCCAATAATTGCTACCGTCATTTCATTTCTCCTTTCTAAGAGTGTTTCATATTATGACAAATAAATTATCAATTTGGTTACACTCGTTATATTTCAAATTTATTTCTATCTTCTGGCCTGTTTTCTACTTTCTATTATCTATCCCTTATGACTATTCGAATTTACTTTTGGTTACATACGTTTTAAATTGCTTTTAACAAATCTACTTCCTAATTTATTTTGTAATAAATTAATTTAATGTATGGTTTTATTTTTAAGTTACGACTGTAACCTTTTTTGTTAACGGGAAGTCATAATACATAAATGAAAGACCTTACAGATTATGAAATCATAGAATCCGTAAAAAGAGGCAACCATTCGGATTATGCTTTAATTATCGATAGATATAAGAATAAAGCTTTTTCCCTATTAGTAAGAATGCTGAAAAATGAAATGGATGCCGAAGAAGTTTTACAGGATTGTTTTTTGAAAGCATTTAAGTCGCTTGAGAGTTTTAGACAGGAATCTAAATTTTCAACTTGGTTTTATAGAATAGTATATAATACGGCATTAACCAGGCTGTCGGTAAAAAAACGGAAAATTGAGAATGAAATGTCCTCAATTGAAGATCATATAAATATTAAAAGCGACTATGACTTCAATTTAACAGAAAAGAAAGACATATCGGAATTTGTTCAAAGTATAATAGAAAAATTGCCGGTTAATTCTGCTTCGGTTATAAATATGTTTTATCTTGATAATATGAGCTGTGAAGAGATTGCTTCGGTTATGGAAACTTCGGTTTCAAATATTAAGGTTATGCTTTACAGATCGAGAAATATGTTAAAAGATCTCTTACAGAAGAGTAATTATATTAAGGAGCTGTTATGATCGAGTTAACGGATGAGATTTTGAATAAATATATTGATCGTGAGCTTGAAAGCGGCGATATGAGGCGGGTACAGGAGCAATTAAAAAACTCGGAGATTGACCGGAAAAGATTAGCCGCACTTCAGGCAGTTCATAAAGAACTTAAAAAAATGAAGACAATTGAAGTTAAAAATGGTTTTACTTCCTTGGTAATGGATAAGGTTATTCGAAAAGTTAAAGCGAAAAAGAAGGATAGACTTTTCATATTTTCCGTTTCTTCAATATTTCTCATTTTAAGTTTGGCTATTATAGGATATGCATTAGTATTGATTGTGGGAAGCAGTACCGGCGGAAATGCGGATAATCAAAGTATTAATAATTATATAAATTATTTTGTGCATATTTTGAACTCTGCCAAAGAATTATTAACATCTCAAAACATTTCTATAATAGGCTCTATTTTCTCCTTAGGCTTATTAATAACAGGATATTTCTTTTTCGAAAACCTGCGCCAGTCAAAAAGAAGATTGAGCAAGCTTCACTAAAGTTTCCCAAAATAAGGTACATGAATGAACGGTTATCAATTGATAACCGTTTTTTGTATGATATTTAATCAAAATAAAAATTGATCTAATGTTCGTATATTTGAATATAAAAAATGCATAAATGGTATTTTGATTTTCAGAAATATAAAAAGATTTGATAATATCGATAATACAAGGTAGAATTAATGGATAAAACAAAAGCTGGATTTGTTGCAATACTTGGTAAGCCTAATGCCGGGAAATCAACTTTACTTAATTCTCTCTTAGGGCAAAAACTTTCCATTACTAACAAAAAACCTCAAACTACAAGAAAACAAATTTTGGGAATTTTATCCGAACAAAATTACCAAATAATATTTTTAGATACGCCGGGTATTTTAGAACCAGCTTATCTTCTTCAAGAAAAAATGATGGAAGCAGTTAACCGTTCCATTAGCGATTCGGATATTATCTTATTTATTTTAGACATAAATGATGATCCCGAAGGCAATAAGACATTTAAAGATGATTTTATATTTAAAGCAGTAATAAAAAGCAGGAAACCCAAAATTCTTGTTCTAAATAAAGTTGATTTAATTTCTCAGGACAAAGTCGCAGCATTAGTTTCCAAGTTTGAAAACTCGGGTTCATTCAACACAATAATTCCTGTCTCAGCCTTGGTGGGGTTTAATATTCAATCAATTACAGAAACAATTCTTGAGAATTTACCTGAGAACCCAAAATATTATCCCGACGATATAGTGGCAGATGAGAATGAAAGATTTTTTGTTTCCGAAATTATACGTGAGAAAATTTTAGAATTATATAAAGAGGAAATCCCTTATAGCTGTGAAGTATTAATAGCAGACTTTAAGGAAAGAGATGACAAAAAGAATTTCATTCAAGCAGAAATAGTGGTTGAAAAAGAAAGCCAGAAAGGAATAATAATAGGCAAACAAGGAACAGCAATAAAAAAACTCGGACAAGTTTCGCGGGAAGCAATTGAAGAATTTCTTCAGCATGAAGTATTTCTTGAATTGAGAGTTAAGGTTCGCAGCAAATGGAGATCCGACGAAAGAATGCTGAAAAATTTCGGCTATTCACCGGATAAAGATTAAAGCTTTTAATTAGTTTTGGTTGGTAGTATCCTAATTTATTGAAATTATTAACGAATAAATCATCCCTCGACCCTGCCTGCCGGTAGGCAAGTCCGCTCGGGATGATAATTTGAATTCATTTGTCATGGTGAGCGGAGTCGAACCATGACTTAGATAAGCAAATTAGGACACTCCCTTTTGGTTTAATCATAATATAATTCCTAAAAATCTAGTAATGAAAAAATACTCGGGCGAAAGCATATTGTTATTTGTTACTCTTATCTGGGGTGCCACTTTTGTTATTATAAAAGTTGCGCTTCAAAGTGTTTCGCCTATCCTTTTTGTAACAATTAGATTCTCTTTTGCAACTCTTCTGCTTTTGCCTTTTATGTCCAAAGTTTTTAAGAACATGAATAAAGAGTTAATTACAGGGGGAATTTTATTGGGCTTAATGTACTTCCTCGGCTTTACATCTCAAACAATAGGACTGAAATATACTTCTGCTACCAAATCCGGATTTATTACCGGCTCTTTCATTCTCTTCACACCGGTTTTTCAATTAATGTTTGAAAAGAAAAAACCGAGCGGAACTAATTTAATAGGAGTTGTATTTGTTATTTTAGGATTGATTTTCCTTTCCAGTAAAGGCGCGTCAATTTGGGATATTTTTCACGAAATCGGATCAGGCTTTAATACCGGTGATTTTTTTACTCTGTTATGTGCAATTGCATATGCAGCATATCTAGTTTATCTTGATATTATAAGCAAGAAACAAAATTTTCTTCCTCTGGTTTTTTTACAGATTAGTGTAACAGCGGTTTGCGGATTATTTCTTACTTTATTTCTTTCGGTAACTAATATTGAGCCTGTTGAATTTTCTTTCAATAACAATGTACTGTTTGCTTTTCTTTACACTTCTATTTTAGCTACAATATTAACAACAACTTTACAGACCAAATATCAAAAAGTAGTTACTCCTACAAAAGCGGGAATAATCTTTTCCTTTGAGCCGGTATTTGCGGCTTTGTTTGCCTACTTTGTCATTAATGAAAGAATTTCTCACTTTGGCTTTTTAGGAGGTATACTTATATTTACAGGTCTTTTAGTTACCGAATTTTTTAATAAAATAAAACCAAGTAATGGCTGAAAATTTAAAACGGGCGGAAATAATCGCAACCGGACTTGTTCAAGGCGTCGGTTTTAGATATTTCGTGCTGCGAAAAGCCGGAAGCCTAGGATTAAAAGGCTTTGTGAAGAATTTATTTTCGGGTGAAGTTCTAACCGTTGCAGAAGGAGAGGTTGCTTTGATTGAAGAACTTTTTAAACAAATCAGAGTCGGTCCTTCTCATGCTTCGGTAACAAATTGTACCATTGAATGGTTTGAGTATAAAAATGAGTTTAAAGGTTTTGAGGTAAGATATTGAGCAGGGAATTCAGAACAGGTATCGGGTTTGATGTTCATGCATTTGCTGAAAATAGAAAGCTGATTATCGGTGGTGTAAATATTCCTTTTGAAAAAGGTCTTCTCGGCCATTCGGATGCCGACGTCCTTTTGCATGCAATAAGCGATGCACTGCTAGGCGCTGCCGCTTTAGGCGATATCGGTCAGCATTTCCCGGATACCGATGAAAAATACAAAAATGCCGACAGCTTAATTTTATTACAGAAAGTATATGAACTGGTTATGCAGAAAGGTTACGTTTTAGGAAACGTAGATGCTGTTGTAATCTTGCAGAGGCCGAAACTTTTACCATTCATAAAAAAGATTAGAGAAAATATTGCCGGTATACTTAAAGCAGATATTGAACAAATTTCTATAAAGGCAACAACTACCGAAAAACTCGGATTCACAGGCAGGGAAGAAGGGGTTTCGGCTATGGCTAGTGTCTTAATTTATATACAAAAATAACATGCTTGAAAATATCCTAGATTTTATTTCGGCCTTAAGTCCTTTCTGGATTTATGTAGCTCTTTTCTTTTTTGCTTTTATAGAAAATGTTTTCCCTCCTTCGCCGAGTGATCTGGTTGTTGTAATAGGCGGCTCATTAATCGTAACTCATTCAATTAATTTTGTCCCGACTCTTATTTTAACAAGCCTGGGCAGTGTATTGGGGTTTATGGCTTTATTCTATATCGGTTCGCAGCTCGATAAAAAAGTCGTTAGGGCAGGTAAAATTAAATTTCTTCCTACCGAAGGATTGGATAAAGTTGAACATTGGTTTATGAGATATGGTTACTTGATAATTTTAATAAACCGGTTTTTACCCGGAACCCGTTCTGTTATTTCTCTCTTCGGCGGGTTAAGCGAATTGGATGCAAAGAAAACTGCAATCTTTGCAACCATTAGTGCTTTGGCCTGGAATTCAATTATAATTTATCTGGGAATTCTTTTCGGAAAAAATATTGTCTTAGTAGATAAATATTTGTCGACTTACAGCAATATTGTTTTGGGTATCACTGCTCTCATAATTTTAATTTATATTTTTAGATATTTCATATCTAAAAGAAAACGGCTTAAGGATTGAATTTTATTTTTTGGAAAAATAGATTGAAGCTTTCACCTGAAGAGAAGGCAAAAAAGAATAAAGAAAGATTATTGTTAATACTTAGCGGAGTTATGATGGGAATCGGTTTCCCGCCGTTTCCTTTTCCCTTTTGTCTTCTGTTATTTTTCGGATTGATCCCTTATTTATATGTTGTTGAAAGAAGAGAAACACTTGCCGAAATAAATAAAGCTACTTATTTAACATTCTTTGTTTTCAGTGTAATTACTTTGTATTGGGTCGGAAGCTGGCAAAAATCCGCCGATCCGTTTTTAATGATTGCAGGCGGAACATTATTGTTTTTTGAACCTCTTTTATTTTTAATACCTTCTACACTTTTATATTTATCTAGAAAAGTTTTTCCATATAAAAATATAATCTTTTTATTCCCTCTTTTTTGGGTTACGTATGAATATCTTTATATGCTTACCGATGCCAGCTTTCCCTGGCTTACATTGGGAAACGGTCTGGCTCATTTTGTAGTCTTTATTCAAATAGCGGATATAATCGGCGCTGTCGGATTGTCTCTTGTCGTCGTTTATATAAATATATTTTTTTATAAGGCAATTATTAATTATAGAAGTTCGAGAAAAAAGTTTATAGTTAATTTAACTGCCGCCTTATTAATTTTTATTTTCATATTGTCATACGGAATTTTCAAATACTCGACCTTTAAAGTTTCAGATAAAACCATAAAAGTGGGATTGATTCAGCCAAATCTTAATCCCTGGAAAAAATGGGAAGGAAGTAATTTAAATCAATTGACAAACCTTTACCTTACTTTATCCCGGAAAGCAGTAGATAAGGGTGCTAAATTAGTGGTCTGGCCTGAAACAGCTTTGGGTGTTTATTTGATGGACGGAAATTATAATAATTTAGTTGATTCAATTTACAATTTTGTACGGGGAAAAAATGTTTACCTCCTATCGGGAATGCCTCTTGTAAAATATTATTATAAAGGACAAAAAATACCATCTGATGCCAGGGAATCTTCCAACGGTGATTTTTACTATACCAGCTATAACGGAATTATACTATTTTCTCCGAATACCTGGGAAACACAAACCTATGATAAAATGAAACTCGTGCCGTTTGGAGAAAGGGTTCCATTTGTTAACGCTCTGCCGTTCCTCGGTAAAATTATTAAGTGGGAAGTAGGGATCAGCAGTTGGAACAAGGGAAGAGATACGACCAATTTTGAAATACCGAATCCGAATTTCAAAAAGGGAATGAAAAATTCCGGTATCTCAGATTCAATAATTATAAATGGTTTGGTGTGTTTTGAATCTGTCTTCCCGTATTTTATTACTAATTTTGTTCGTAAAGGTGCAAGGTTTATTGCGATAGTAACAAACGACAGCTGGTACGGTAACTCAAGCGGACCATATCAACATAAAGAAATTGCCGTACTTCGTGCCGTTGAAAACAGGCGGACGGTAATTAGAGCAGCTAACGGCGGAATAAGCTGCATAATTGATCCGGTAGGAAGGACTAAAATAGAATCGAAATTTTTTACAAAAACATATTTAGTCGGAAATGTTCCGCTGGAAAATGTTGAAACATTTTTTACCAAATATCCTTTGATTATTCCTGTCCTTTCTTCTGTAATTTCGCTTTGGATATTCGGGCTGTTTTTACTTAAAAAGCTTAAAATAAAGTTCAATTTATAATATGAATTTATAATTTTAATAGCTTAAAATTTAATTAAAACAAAATTCTACAAATATTGGTTTAAGGTTATGAATAAATTTATTGACTTAAGAAGCGATACTGTTACAAAGCCTTCCGAGGAGATGAGGAAGGCAATTTATAATGCGGAAGTAGGGGATGATGTATTCCAAGAGGATCCGACTGTTAACGAACTCCAGGAATATGCTGCGGATCTTTTAGGAAAGGAAGCTTCCTTGTTTGTTAGCAGCGGTGTTATGGGAAATCAGGTTTGCTTAAACGTTCATACGAATCCTGCAGATGAAGTAATTTGTGAAAGAGATGCGCATATATTTCAATATGAATCAGGCTCTCCGGCTGTATTAAGCGGAATTCAGTTAATGCCGATTGACGGAAAAAACGGCGTTATTACCCCGGATCAAATTGAACCGTTTATTAGACCTGAAAGTGCATATTACATGCCGAGATCAAAAGTAATTGAAATTGAAAATACTCATAACAGAGCCGGGGGAATGATTCATCCGCTTGATAATATTGTTAAGATTGAAGCGTTGGCGAAAAAATATAATTTGAAATATCATCTGGACGGTGCAAGAATTTGGAACGCTTCGGTCGCGTCAAAAATTTCTGTAAAAGAATATGCTTCACACTTCGATTCTATTTCTTGCTGTTTATCAAAAGGCTTAGGTGCGCCTGTCGGATCGATAATTGCAGGCTCCAAAGATTTTATTAAAGAAGCTTTTCGAGTTAGAAAGGCCTGGGGCGGCGGTATGAGGCAGATCGGAATTTTAGCTGCTGCAGGATTATATGCATTAAAAAATAATATAGAAAGACTCGAAGAAGATCATCAAAAGGCAAAGACGCTTGCCAAAACGATAAGCGAGCTTCCTTTACTAGAAATTGATTTGGATTCGGTCCAGACAAACATTGTTATTTTTAAATCCAATTCATTCAATGTTGAAGATGCAATAATAAAATGTAAAGAAAAAGGCTTGCTTATATCGGAAGGTAAAGTTGGCTATTTAAGGGCAATTACTCATTTGGATGTCAGCTTTGAAGATATTAACAAAGCTGTTGAAATAATTAAGAATGTTTTCAAATAAATTAAAAGAGTACTCAATTTGTTATGTATGATATAAATCTTTTTAAACATAAAATAAAAATTAAAGTTAGATTTTCCGATCTCGATGCAATGCGTCATGTTAATAATGCAACTTATCTCTCATATCTTGAGGAAGCAAGGATTGCATATTTTAAAGATGTACTTGATAAACCTAAGAACGGTTTAGACTTTGAAGCAGTTATTGCCAAGATTGAGATCAATTATCATTTGCCGATAATGCTGGGCGATGAAGTTGAAGTTGCTACACGGGTTTCTAAAATGGGGAATAAAAGCTCCGATGTGGAACATCTCATTTTAGTTAATAAAAACGGGATGAAAGTTGTTGCTGCATCTGCACTGACAAAATTAGTTTCTTACGATTACACAAAACAAATTTCATTTGCAACGCCGGATAGGATAAAAAAGAAAATAGAAGAATTTGAGAAGATAAATCTATCAAACTAAGTGATTTCAAGTTTTAAGTTAATTGTTTAAGTGTCTTTTCAACCAACAAAGATTTTTCTATTTTCTCAGCAGTTGTTGGCTGTGCTGCTCTTTCACGACAGTCGGTTATTTTACATTTCTCACATGTATCGTTTACTATTTTTATGGGTATCTGCGAGTCATTCCAGAATTTTATTTTTTCCTTCAAATTATCGTTAACCTGGAATCCGATAGTTAAGCTTGAAAAAGTATTTTTTTGAAGGTTGCCCCTCTGTGCCACGGAAATACATAAGTACTCATCTTTAAAATCAAAAAATTTTGAATGCAGGACACCGACAGTTCTGCCCGAAAACTTTTTGTCTTTTTTGAGTTTGCTTTCAAATTCGTTAATTGTTTCAAAGGAAAGCCATCTCCTACAGTAATGTTCGTTTTCCTGGTAGCCGCCGGGACTATGACGGGTATTTAGTCTAAGCTCATTGGATAACCTGTATTTTTTTGCAAGTGCATCATAATTATACCGGAGAAAAAAAAGATTGTTTAAACTTAGAAATTTGGAAGAAATATTTGTCATCCTTTGAAAAAACATTTCGGTTGTTGCATTGTATTTATTTATTATCGATAGAAATTTATCCCCCTCCCAATTTTTATGATTAAGGAATCTTTTTAAATCCCCGACCAACAAATCGCAGTTTACTAATAATGCGGTTGAGAAATAAGACACTTTAAAATAATTTAGCAGATGATCGAAAGTTTTTAAGCTTAAACCGGAGTATATGAAACTTCGGTCTTTTATTCCCAGATAATTATATGCCAATTCCTTTCCGGCAACAAAAGACTTTTGTGCTTCGGATAATTTACTATTTAAAAATAATTTTGATTTTTTGCCTTTTATAACATAAGCTCTCAGCTCATTTAATTCAGGGTATTTATTCAAGGAACATTCATCGATTTCGTAATTATAATTATCCTCCAAAATCTTTTTAAGTTTATTAAATCCTATTTTGTATGATTCTTTAATTTTAAATTCCTTATAAAAATTCTTAACGGAAATTTCTAAGTCTTCAAAATAATTTTCGTTGAATTCTTTAAAGGTTCTTAATGCAGTCTTACTGAAATTATTCTGGCTTAATTCGGATGTTTTTGCCATTTCAATAAAAGCCGCAATTAAAGCGCTCAACTGCATGGACGAATTAGCCATCAGCATAATTAATTTGTTGATATCAATTCCATAATGATCAAGCGGCAATTGTTCAAGAATATTAGATTCCAAAAATTCCTCGATAGGCGCAAGGTTTCTCACCAGCTTGAGCGAAACCAGTTTATCATAAGGTACTTCCAAAGCGTCAGCAAGTGCGGTTATTTTATCCGCCTTGGGATATTTCTTGCCGCTTTCAATTTCATTTAAATAAGAAACCGACATTCCGCTTTTCGATGCTAGGTCCGAAAGCAGCATTTTTTTATCCTGTCTCATCTGTTTAAGCTTTAAGCCGAATATCAGCTTTATATAATTTCCTTTAGCCATAATTTCCGTTAAAATATTTACTGTGCAATATATCAAAATCAAATTAAATATTTAGCAAAAAATCGTCAATAGCGAAATTTCGCTTGTATTTTAAAAATTTGATAAATATATTCAAATTAAAATTAAAGAAGTTTGAGTATGCCATTATCAACAGCTACACAAAGGAATTTCGAATCGGGGATTAAGAGGTTGATAGATATTGTTCCTTACCAGATAAACCACTATCCTCGTTTGGATGCTTTATGTGATAAGAAGGATGGGAAATGGGAAAGTTTTAGTTCTCAAAAAATCCAAGAGATAGTTGACAACTTTAGTTTGGGCCTTCTTAAATTAGGTTATAAACCTGGAGACAAATTCGCAATAATTTCTCCGAGCAGAACTGAATGGAACTTTGTAGATATTGGAACACTGCAAATCGGCTGTATTGATGTACCTATGTACCCTACAATGTCTGAAGAAGAATTCGTTTATATCTTTAATGATTCACAAGTTAAATTGGTTTTTGTTGCCGATAAAGAATTATATGAAAAAGTTAAGCATGCACTTCCGAAATCCAATTCAATTAAGAATGTATATACATTTGATAGAGTTGAAGGTGCAAAACACTGGACTGAAATTTCCGGGCAAGCTGATAAGACTCTCGAAGAGACTCTTAAATCGATAGAGGCTTCGATTAAGCCGGATGATTTGGCAACAATAATATATACTTCGGGTACTACGGGCACACCTAAAGGCGTAATGCTGACACATCATAACATTATTAGCAATATCATCTCGTTAAGTAAAATTATGCCGATGAATAATAATCATAGAATGATAAGCTTTTTGCCTATTTGCCACATTTTCGAGAGAACAGGTATTTACTTTTATTTAACTGTCGGGGGCTCGGTATATTATGCTGAAAGTATTGATAAAGTAGCCGAGAACTTTTTGGAAGTTAAGCCGAATTATTTTACTACAGTTCCAAGACTGCTGGAAAAAGTGTATGAAAGAATAATGGAAAAAGGAAGGCAGCTAAAAGGATTAAAAAAAGCTATCTTCGGCTGGGCGGTTAATTTGGCAAATCATTATGATCCGATGGGAAAGAATAATTTCTTTTATAATATTCGATTGAAGGCCGCACGGCGACTAGTTTTTTCAAAATGGCAACAGGCTCTAGGCGGCGAAGTAAAAGGAATTATCAGCGGTGCAGCTACACTGCAGCCAAGGCTTGCAAGAATTTTTACAGGTGCCGGTATTCCCGTAAGAGAAGGTTATGGACTAACAGAGACGTCGCCGGTTATTGCTTGTAATCGATTCATAGAAGGTGAGTATTACTTAGGTTCGGTAGGATTGCCTATACCGGATGTTCAAATTAAAATTGCAGAAGATGGCGAGATTCTGGCAAAAGGCGGTAACGTATTTAAGAGATATTATAACAATCCTGAATTGACTAATAAAGCTTTAGACAAAGACGGATGGTTCCATACAGGAGATATCGGACAATTAATTGATGGCAGGTTTTTAAAAATTACTGATCGAATGAAAGAAGTATTCAAAACCTCCGGAGGAAAATTTGTTGCACCGCTTCCGATAGAGAATAAAATGAAAGAATCCTGGTTTATAAAAAATATAATGGTTATAGGTGAAAATAGAAAGTTTACAGCGGCTTTAATTGTACCGGATCATGAGTTTATTCAAAATTGGTGCGAGAAAAAAGGATATAATAATATTGAAATATCCGACATAACTAAATGTAAAATATTGAAAGATAGAATTTGGAAGGACATTCAAAAATATAATAAAAGATTTTCACACATTGAGCAAATTAAAAAATTTGAAATTGTTCCAGAAGATTGGTCTATTGCAACCCGCGAATTAACACCAACACTTAAACTTAAAAGAAAAATAATTTTAGAAAAATACAAAGATTTAATAAATCAGATTTATAGTGAATAAATTTTAATCATTTAAACAAAA
>CAZHBJ010000013.1:0-40768 GCA_964530445.1 uncultured Ignavibacteriaceae bacterium | reverse complement strand
TTAGGTACCAAACAAAATACTACCGCCAGCGGTTCGTTATTTTGTAATGCTTTTTCTTGTGCAAATAGCAAAGCCCAATTATCATCAACACGCTGGTCGCGGCTCATCCAATAAACTACCGGACCTTTTTTCCCCGGAACTTGTTTAATTATTCTGATTCTTTTTTCATTCATAAATAAGTTTTTAGTTAGAATCATTTAAAATTAATTAAAAAGAATAGGCCTTATTAAATATTTATTCATATACAGGAACAAGTAATAGAGGTATTTTGCTTGATTTGGCAACTTTAGGAGTGACGCTTCCTTCTAATAATGCTTCGGCACCTTTTGTTCCATGGGTTGCAAGTATAATTAAATCTGCATTAATATTTTTTGCAGTCTTTATAATTGCTTCAGCTGGATCATTTCTTAAAGCTTTAACTTTAACATTTAAGTCTTTTTTCACAATTTCTTTTTTTAACTTTTCAAGATATTCTTCAGCATCCGAAACAATCATATCCAGCATTTTAGAAGTAGTTCCCGGCAGCAGACGATTTGTCTGAGTGAATCCTCCGGCCAAATTTCCAAAATGAGGAATTGCACATAAAAGGTGAATATTAGCATTGCAGGATTTAGCCAACCCAGATGAAAACTCTAATGCTTGTTCGTGTTCGGGATTTCCGTCTAAAGGTATTAAGAAATTTTTAAATTCAAATTCGGTTTTTACTTTTTCTTTTGATGGATTTATCAACATTACAGGTGTTTTGCCGAGTGCAATAACCTGTTGTGCAATTGAGCCGAATAACATTCCGTGAAACCCGCTGCTCCCATGCCTGCACATCACAATTAAATCCTGATGTAATTCTTTTGAATGCTGAGCTATACTTAATGGAATATTGCTTACATGTTCTTCGTGTATATGCTTATTAACTTTTAAGCCTTTAAATATCTCCAACTCTGAAATTGAATTTAAATATTTCTCTGCCTGCATTGATGATGTTAGATGTTGCTGTCCGTGAACTTGCTGTGGTGCATCTTTTTCGATGATATGTATTAATGTAACATCGGTATTTGTTCTTTTTGCCAAACTAGCTACCACAGGTAAAACCGATTCTGCTAATAATGAGCCGTCAAGCGGAACCAATAAATTTTTAATCATCAAAATTATCCGATAAATAAGACCTGGTAAATTAAGTATAAATTTAAGGCAATTATTAAAGCTGCAATAATGTATACTATAAATGTAGTAATTTTTTTATTAACAAGAATTCCCATTATTTCTTTTTTCTTTGTAAAAATTATTAGGGGAATAATTGCAAAAGGAAGGCCGAAACTTAATATCACCTGGCTGATGACTAGTGTCCTTGTAGGATCCAGGCCGATAGATATTACAACAATTGAAGGAATTATAGTAACAAAACGCCGAACCCAAACCGGAATATGTTTATGAAGAAACCCCTGCATCATCACTTGTCCGGCACTTGTACCAACGGTTGATGAAGATAATCCGGAAGCAAGTAGTGAAATTGCGAATATCCAGCTCGCAGCTTTTCCCAATAGAGGCTGTAAAGTTAAATGAGCTTCCTCAATTGTTGCAATATTAGTATATCCGTGCTTATAGAATGTTGCGGCTGCCATAATCAGCATTGCCATGTTTACCAGGCTGGCAATACCCATAGCTATTGTTACGTCAAGAATTTCAAAGTGGAAAAGCTTACGCAGCTTTTTAGGTTCCTTTACGATAATTCTTTGCTGTGTTAAGGCCGAATGTAGAAAGATAGCATGCGGCATTACTGTTGCTCCAAGGATGCCTGTTGCCAGAAGTATGCTTTCAGTTCCTGAAAATTGCGGAACGAATGAATGATACAAAAGAGTTTTGAATTCAGGCCTATCGAGTATTGTTTCTAAAAGATAACTAAGCGCTATTACGCCCACCATAACGGTAATTGCAATTTCAAGCGGACGAAAACCGTAACGTTCAAGGGCAAGTATTAAGAAGGTACAAATTGCAGTTAAAACTCCGCCTATTATTAGCGGAAATCCAAACAAAAGTTGAAAACCGATTGCCGCCCCTATAAATTCAGCAAGGTCTGTTGCAATGGCAACTAATTCCATCAATACCCACATTACATAAACTACCGGCTTGCTGAATTGATTTCTGCAATGTTCCGCTAGGTTATGCCCTGTAGCAATTCCAAGCTTTGCTGATAATGTTTGTATGAGCATAGCCATAACATTACTTACAACTATTACCCACAATAAAGTATATCCAAATGCCGAACCGCCCTGGATATTTGTCGCAAAATTCCCTGGATCAACATAAGCTACGCTAGCTATAAATGCCGGACCAAGAAACGGAGTTAATCTTTTAAATATCCCTTTTTTTGAATCCCCGGATAAAGAATCTTCGGCTGAACTTCTAGTCTTACCATCAGTCTGTAATATATTTTTGCTTATTACGTTCTTCATTTTTAAATATTTATTTCAACTTTACTTCAACAAAAACATTTTGAGCCACTTTATTGCTTATATTCCAATGATTACCTTTAACTATTATCTCCATTGATTTATCAAAATCCCTTTTTTCTTCAACTTTAATTTTACTTTTCAGCTTAATCCCGATCTTGGATATATATATCAAAAACTTTTCATCAAAATCATTTACACGTACTACGTCTGCCGATTCTCCTTCTTTTAATTCCGACAATGGACGATGATTTTTAATTTTAGGCACTTTACCTTCCTTGGAAGGAATAGGATCGCCGTGAGGGTCATACTCGGGAAAATCCAGCATCTCTTCCAATCTATTAATTAATTCATCTGACGAAGAATGTTCCAGACGATTGGCTTCTTCATGAACTTTCCCCCACGGCATTCCGACAATTTGATTCAGGAATACTTCCCAGATTCTATGTCTTCTAACAATATTCTTAGCATAATTTTCGCCGACTTTTGTTAATGTTATTTTCTTATACTTTTGATACGATATATAGCCGTCTTTATCAAGTTTTTTAAGCATATCGGTAACTGCCGCATTTGAAACGGACAATTTTTCGGCAATAGCATTTGGTTTTATTGAATCCTCTGAAACCAGGCTTTTATAAATGATACTTAAATAATCTTCTTTGGATATATTTTGCATATTTAAGTTATTTTTGTTTAGAATTTAAGCAAGCTTAAATTTATTATCAAGCATGTTTAAATAATATAATTCGAATTTATGTCCGAGGACACATTATAAAATCTTTAGCAAAAAAGGTAATTAAAAGGGATAAGTAAATATATTTATCTTAAGAATTTTTTGAGAACATTTCTTTATTAAAATCATTGGATTTGTTTTTTGCAATACTTAATGTTTGCCAATCAGACTTCTTAATTTGTTTGGCAATAAAAACTATTTGCCCTATATGATAAGCATAATGAGTGGCTTGCCTATTTAAAGCTTGAATTACAGAATGCCGTTCATTTCTAATTTTAACATACTTTGTTAAATCTTTTTCTTTTAAATTATTTAATACGGAAAACAAGACATCCCATCCGTTGTTCCATTTGCCGACAAGCTCTGCTTTAGATAAATTTTGTTCTTCAAACTCAAGATCTCTAAGCCTCGCCGGCTTTTCACCATCGGTTGTTAAAAAATCGGTAAAACGGGAAAACATATTTCCGCTTAAATGCTGAATTATTATTGCAATTGAGTTTACTTCTTCGTTGCTTTTAAAATGAAAATCTTTATCATCCAGCTGCACAAAGGTTTTATCACCTAGCATTTTATATTTTTTAAAATCTTCATTTATTACCCTTAAATATTCCTTGTGTACATTTATAATTTCTTTTTCCATCCGCGCCTCAAAATTTAAGTTAATTACATTTTATAACAATTGGCAAGAATAATAAAAAAATACTTAAGGACATATGATTGAGGTTAATGGCATAAAAAATCCATTGCAGGCTTCGGGTTTACCTCACCTGCAATGGATAAGGAGAATTATGATGGTAATTATTTATATGAATTTAAGACTTTCATATAATTTGCGCGTTCAAACTGAGAGGGATTCTCTACATTCATATAACTCATGCTACCTCTCATCTGATCAAGTGATTCATATTCGTTAACTTCCATCCAGTATATCATTTGTGTAATTACATCTGCAATATGACCGATACCGAATTTTAGCAAGCTGGAAAGCATCTGTGTAACTTTAGCACCCGCCATAATCATTTTTAACACATCTTTCTCGGTATAAACTCCGCTGGTTGCTGCCAGGTCGGCATTAATTCTTCCGTAAAGAATTGCAATCCATCTTAACGGAAGACGCATATCCATCGGAGTACTTAAAATAACATTGGGTACAACTTCTAATTTTTCCAGATCAATATCAGGCTGATAAAATCTATTAAATAAAACAAGAGCATCGGCACCGTTCTTATCCAATTGATTTGCAATTCCTGCAATTGAACTAAAGAAAGGACCAAGTTTTACAGCCACCGGAATATTTACTTCACTTTTTACCGCCCTAACTATATCGATATACGCTTTTTCAACATCAGCACCGGTTTGTTTAATATCTGTTGCAAGCCTGTATATATTTAATTCCATAGCATCGGCACCGGCTTGTTCAATCTTTTTTGCATATTCAACCCATCCGCCTGCGGATTTTCCGTTTAGGCTGCCTATTATCGGTATGGAAACTGCTTCCTTAGCTTTTCTAATATGCTCAAGATATTCTTCCGGACCGGTTCTAAAATTTACGGGCTGCGGGAAATATGAAAGCGCTTCGGCATGGCTGTCGGTATGAGTATCCGTATGATTATAAAACTCAAGCTGTTCGTTTTCAATTTGTTCTTCAAAAATAGAATAAATAACTGCTGCACCGGCACCGGCTTCTTCCATCGCTTTAATATTATCTATATCCTGCGAAAGAGGACCGGCAGACGGAACAATAGGGCTTGAGAGTTTTAAGCCTAAATATGTGGTTGATATATCCATAATCTTCCTACTATTTTTTTAATTTAATAATCTCTGCAGTTACATCTCTAATAAGATAAACTGCAGAGTCAAAAGTTATTTCTTAAAATATTTATTTTTTATCCTGATCTCCGGAATTCGAAGAGGCGAATTGTTCATATACTTTCCACTTATCAACTACATCCTTTTGAGCAAGTTCCATAAGTTTTGCAGCAGCATCAGGATGAGACTTGGTAAGCATTTTATAACGGGTTTCCATATAAGCATAGTCTTTCAACGGAATCTTCATCCCTTTGGACTCAAGCTTAAACGGATTCTTTCCTTCTTTTGCCAAATCAGGATTGTAGCGGTATAACTGCCAGTAACCCGAATCAACAGCAGCTTTTTGATTCTGCATACCTAATCCCATGTCAATACCGTGTGCAATACAGTGACTGTATGCAATTATTATTGAAGGACCTTCATAAGCTTCGGCTTCAATAAATGCTCTTACACTTTGAACATCGCTTGCACCCATTGCAACCTTTGCAACATAAACATTACCGTAGGACATTGCCATAAGGCCAAGATCTTTCTTGGCCAGTGGCTTTCCGCCAGCAGCGAATTTCGCAACTGCGCCCCTTGGTGTCGATTTCGACATCTGGCCGCCCGTATTTGAATAAACTTCGGTATCAAGTACAAGAATGTTAACATTTTTTCCCGACGCAAGGACATGATCGAGACCACCGTAACCAATATCATATGCCCAGCCGTCTCCGCCCATAATCCAAACTGATTTCTTAACCAAATAATCGGTAAGACTAAGTAAATGTTCAATATCGCCAGCATTTCCGTTCGAATTTTTCTTAAGTTCTTCAAGCTTAGCCTTTAACGTATCTACTCTCTGTCTTTGTTCATAAATTCCGGCTTCATCTTTCTGGTCTGCATTTAATAATTCGTTTACAAGAGTTTCACCAATTTCGGAGGATAATTTTTTAATAAGATTTCGAGCTTGTTCTGTGTGTTTATCAATTGCCAGCCTGAATCCCATACCGAACTCGGCATTGTCTTCAAATAAAGAGTTTGACCATGCAGGACCTCTACCATCCTTGTTAACAGCCCATGGTGTAGTTGGTAAATTTCCGCCGTATATGGAAGAACATCCGGTTGCATTTGCAACAACGGCCCTGTCTCCAAACAATTGACTTACTAATTTTACATAAGGAGTTTCGCCGCAGCCTGAGCATGCACCGGAAAATTCAAATAACGGCTGCAAAAATTGCGAATCTTTAATAGCGGTTGTTTTGATTTTAGTTCTGTCCAGGTCAGGCAGCGTAAGGAAGAAATCCCAATTCTCTCTTTCCTGTTCTCGTAAAGGAAATTGAGGAGCCATATTTATCGCTTTTAACTTGGTTTCTTTTTTGTTTTTAGCCGGACAAATATCAACACAAATTCCGCAGCCTGTGCAATCTTCTACCGCAACTTGAATTGTGTATGCAAGATTTTCTCCGTATTCTTTTCCTTTAAACTTAGTATGCTTAAATGTAGCAGGCGCATTTTCAAGGAGTTTTTCATCATATGCTTTTGCTCTTATTGTTGCATGGGGACAAACAATAACGCATTTGTTACATTGAATACATACATCAGGATCAAACACCGGAACTTCAAGACCGATATTTCTTTTTTCCCAAAGTGCCGTGGCTGTTGGAAACGTTCCGTCGGCAGGCATTTGACTTACAGGGATAAGATCACCTTCACCAGCAATAATTTTTGCCGTAACTTCTTTAACAAATTCCGGAGCCTTATCAGATACGGCAGGTAAAAATTGAATTTTACTAGTAACTTTAGACGGTATTTCAACTTCAAATAAATTTGCAAGTGTCTGATCAACAGCATTAAAATTCATTTGAACGATTTTATCGCCTTTTTTACCATATGTTTTTTGGATAGTCTTTTTAATCATTTCGATAGATTCTTCGCGCGGAAGAATTTTCGATATTGCAAAGAAGCATGTCTGCATAATAGTATTTATTCTTTGTCCCATTCCGGTATCTGCAGCAACCTTATAAGCATCAATAACAAAGAATTTCATTTTCTTTTCAATAAGATCTTTCTGAATTTTTTCCGGAAGAGAATCCCATACTTTATCTTTAGGTATAACTGTATTTAATAAAAATGTTGCGCCTTCAATCGCATCTTTTAACAAATCCATCTTTTCAAGAAATACCTGCTGATGGCATGCAATAAAATTAGCTTTATCAATTAGATATGTTGATTTTAATTCTTTAGGACCGAATCTTAAGTGTGAAGTTGTAGTAGAACCGGATTTTTTTGAATCATAAACAAAATAGCCCTGTGCATTAAAATCGGTACCTTCGCCGATAATCTTTATGGAATTTTTATTTGCACCGACTGTACCGTCCGAGCCTAATCCGTAGAATTTGCCTCTGAATGTTTCTTTTGCTTCTACTGAAAACGATGAATCATAATCAAGACTTGTAAACGTTACATCATCGACTATTCCAATTGTAAAATGATTTTTCGGTTTATCTTTCTTTAACTCATCAAAAATTCCTTTAACCATAGCAGGAGTAAATTCTTTGGATGATAAGCCGTATCTTCCTCCTACAATTTTAGGATAATCGAATTTAAGATCGCCGTTAATATGCTTTTCGGAAATTGCATTTACAACATCCAGGTATAACGGTTCGCCGGAGGCGCCGGGTTCTTTAGTTCTATCTAATACCGCAATTGATTTTGTGGTTTTAGGAAGAGCATCCATAAAATGCTCGATTGAAAAAGGCCTGTACAATCTTACTTTTATTACGCCGACTTTTTCTTCTTTTTCAACCAAATATTTTGTTGTTTCTTCTGCAGCTTCCGCACCAGAACCCATTAGAATAATAATTCTTTCCGCATCAGGGGCACCGATGTAATCAAACAAGTGATACTGCCTGCCGACAACTTTTGCGAATTTATCCATTTGCTTCTGTACAATATCCGGGCAATCAATATAATATTTATTTACGGTTTCTCTGCCCTGGAAGTAAACATCCGGATTTTGTGAAGAACCTCTTAATACGGGATGATCCGGACTTAATGCCCTGTTACGATGTGCAATTACCAATTTATCATCTATCATTGCTCTCATATCTTCAACAGATAATTGTTCTATTTTTACAACTTCGTGAGAGGTTCTGAATCCATCGAAGAAATGAAGGAAAGGAACTCTCGATTCCAGGGTAGCAGCCTGAGCTATTAAAGCAAAATCCATGACTTCCTGAACCGAATTTGAAGCCAACATTGCAAAGCCGGTTGAACGTGTTGCCATTACATCACTATGATCTCCGAAAATTGATAGTGCTTGTGCAGCAATCGATCTAGCCGAAACATGAAAAACCGTAGATGTTAATTCTCCGGCTATTTTAAACATATTCGGAATCATCAGGAGTAAACCCTGAGATGCAGTAAAAGTTGTAGTTAATGCACCGCTTTGCAGAGCACCGTGAACACTTCCGGAAGCACCTCCTTCACTTTGAAGTTCGCTGACCGAAGGAATTTCACCCCAAAGATTTTTCATCCCTGCGGCGGACCACGCATCGCACCATTCACCCATTGGAGAGGACGGTGTAATAGGATAAATTGCTATTACTTCGTTAATATTAAAAGCTACATGTGCGGCAGCTTCATTACCATCTATTGTTACTTTTTTCCTTTCCATTTTCTTTCCAGTTTTTAAATGAATTTTGAATCTGTGTTAAGTGCTTAATTTTAGCCAAATATTATACCAACCAAATATTATGGTATAAAAGCCTTAAATTGTTCGATTTTTATCAAAAAAGGTAAAAGAATTGTAACTGTACAAAGCATTTTCTTACTTGTGAGAATCAATTATCATTCAGCTTAATTATTTGTTGAATATAAAAAAGATAAAAAGAGAAATATGCGGACAAACATCCATTAATCATTAAGCATTAACAATATATGTATGTTAATTGAAACCAAAATTTATTTTATTCATCAAATGTTTAATTAAAAAAATTTTATGGATAAACAATGCAAGCACAACCAAAAGTAATAATGTTTACTACTCCTACATGCAGCTTTTGCAATTCGGCAAAAAGATATTTAAGAGAAAAAAACATAAGATTTACAGAAGTTGACGTAAGCAGGGATATTTCTGCCGCACGGGATCTTCAGCGACGAACCGGTCAAACAGGCGTACCGGTAATTTTAATAAACAACCGTCCAATCGTTGGATTCGACAGGCCAAAAATTAATCAAATGTTAAATATTAGAGGTTAACGGAGGAAAAATGAAAATTAAACCTATGGATGACAGATTAGTTCTGGAATTAATTGAAGAAGAACAAAAAACCGCTTCAGGTTTATACATACCCGATACTGCAAAAGAAAAACCAATTATGGGCAGAGTAATTGCGGTAGGAACGGATGAAGATTTAAGAGAAAAAGTAAAAGAGGGTGACAAAGTTTTATTTGCAAAATACGGCGGAGAAGAAATTAGTTTTGATAAGAAAGACTATAAAATAGTTCAGCGCTCGGATGTTCTTGCCGTAATTGAAGACTAATTCAAAATTATGAGGCTGTCCTAAAAGTAATTTTCCGCAGATATTTTATTAATAGTAAAATTTCAATTTATTCCCGTAATTTCTTTGTCGATAATTACTCTTTAACAGCCTCTAATCTAAATTCCTATCATAGTAATTTGAAGCTTTCATTTCCTCCCGCTTTTTGAAATTTATTCAATCTTTATTCTTACATCGACAATAGAAAAGGAATTATCGTATAAAACAATTAACGGATTAAAATCAAACTCGAATATATTCGAGTTATCGAGCATCATTTGTCCGGCTGATAATATTATATTTTTTAATTCGTTTATACTTACAGCTTCTTCACCCCTAACACCTTTTAATATTTTTCCGATTTTAGTTCTTTCGATAATTTCATCAGCATCGGTTTCACACATATAAGCAGACTTCATTGAAGTATCGTTAAAAACTTCAACGTACTTTCCGCCGCTTCCAAACATAATCATCGGCCCGAAAGTCGGATCTCTAAATCCGCCCAATAGTAATTCATGTTTTGCATTTACGTAAGGTTGAATTAAAAATCTTTCACAATTTAAGTTATTATTATTAAAGCTTTCTTCGATTATTTTTTTAGCGGATAATAATTCTTCAAAACTTCCGATATTCAACTTTACTGCATTAAACTCCGATTTATGAATTACCGATTGAGAAATTCCTTTTAATACCACGGGATACTTTATCTTTATGGTTTCGATTTCAAATTCATCCGGTTTTAGCAGCTGCGAATTTATCACCGGGAAATTATATTCTTTTAATAAGTTATCCGTCATTTTATTTGAAAGAATTCCGGTCTCTCCGGTAATGTTTGCTCTTGCTTCAACCGGTTGCAAAAATTTCTGCTTTACAGATTTTCTTGAATGAAATAGAATATTTGATATTACTTTTGCCGGCTCTTCCGGGTTTTTAAATAACGGCTTTTTATATTTTGAATTCAAACGGTAATTTTCCCAGAATTCCGGGAGCGGCATAACAACCTGGTATATCGGCTTTTCGCTTTTTATACCGTTAATATTTTCTATAACTGCAAAAGCAGGTACCATAACCGGCTCAACAAAAACAGAAATTACCGCATCAACGTTTTTATCTGCGGCAACTATTTCATTTACTAATTTAAATTGTTCCGCTGTTCCTCCCGGAAGAAGATCGACAGGATTTTGAACACTGCCTTCGGGATGAACAATTTGTTTTAATTTCTCTTTTGTTTCGCCTGATAGTTCCGCTAAAGTTAAATTTTCCTTCCCGATTGAATCGACTGCAAGAATTGCCGGACCCCCGGCATTAGTTACAACTGCAGTTCTATTGCCTTTCGGATGAATAAAGTTTTCAAAGCCTTTTGAGGTATTAAACAGATCTGTAAGAGTATCAACTCTAATTATCCCGAATTGATCAAGCACGGAATCAACCACTTTATCACTGCTGCCTATTGCACCCGTATGAGATGAAGCAGCTTGAATTCCTTCCTTTGTACGTCCGGCTTTTAAGATAATAACCGGCTTATTAATTTTATTCTCAATAAAAGGCTTAATAAATGCCTCGCCGTTTGCAAAGCTTTCAAGATATAAAGTGACTGTAAGAATATTTTTATCTTCCTGCCAGAACATTAAGAAATCGTTTTCGGAAATATCCGCTTTATTTCCTACGCTTATAAAATGCCCGAACCTAATATCGGTTTCCCTTAAAGAATTTAAAATTGCTGCGCCGATAGCCCCGCTTTGCGAAAGAAAAGCGGTTTTACCTACTTTAGGTTCCTCAGCAACAAATGTTGCATTAAGTTTAACATCTTTAAATGTAGTTATAACCCCCATACAGTTTGGTCCGACCAATCGTGCTGCACCATTTTTTATTTTTTTTAAGATTATTTTTTCTGCCTCAGCACCTTCCTTACCGGTTTCTTTATATCCTGCTGTTACCAAAATTATGGATTTGACACCTTTGATTAATAATTGATCTATTGTTTCTTCTGAAAATTTTTTAGGCACTACAACAATTGCAAGATCAACTTTATAGGGAATTAAATCGATACTTTTATAATTTTTAAAGCCGAGTATTTCTTCTGCTTTGGGATTTACCGGAAATACCCGCCCTTTGTAACCGAATTTTTTTATTGATTTTAATAATTCGTAACCAATGCTTTTTTCTTTTGTAGAGGCACCTGCAATACAAAGTGAAGAAGGATAGAAGAAGTTTTTTAGTTTTTCGTCCATTTTATAACCCGGCTTGAAACGGTTTCCCATTATGGATAAAATGTTAAATTAGACAATGTTAAACCTAAAAATTTTTAGATTCAATTAAAAAGTTTAAATAACTAATAAAGAAGGATTTGCAGTAATATTTAATTTAAAATACCGTTTAATAATTTTTCCGTATTTTGATGTGAGTATATTTTTAAATAATTTTTTTGAATTAATTTCCGAAGTTTTTATAAACCGGTAAATTAAACAAACTACTGCAACATTATTATTGAACAAATGCCTTGTTAATTCAGGCTAAAATATTCTGATAAATTCGATGAACAAAAAAAAAGATGAATTTAAAAAAGAAGTAAAATCAATTACAAAAAGGGACAAGAGGAAACCGGCATCCGCTTCAAATAAAAAATCCGACAAAAAAAATCAATTAAAAGGATTCGATAAATATCTTTCCTTATTCAATTCTTCAACCGAAGCTGTTCTTCTGGTTAATGTTAAAACCGGGATGATTAGGGCGGCAAATCAATCCGCATATAAACTATACGGTTATTCAAAGGAAGAATTCCTTAATAAATCTTATAAAAGTCTAAGTGCAGTACCAAAAGACATAGTTAATAATGAAAAAGATGCGCCGGAAAAGATAAAATTCCATTATAAAAAAAATGATAAAATTTTCCCGATTGAAATTTCAACACATAGAACAAAGATTAAAGGCATAAGTTACCGGGTTGAGATTATTAAAAAGCATAAGCTAAAATCCGGTAATTTGGAAGATATAACAGACCAGGCGGAATTTTTAAAAAATGTAATAAATTCGAGCCCAAATTTTATTTATGTAAAAGATGTATCCGGCAAGTTTGTACTCACAAACAAAAATTGGTCGAGAAATTTAAAATACACACCAAAAGAAATAATAGGGAAAACCGTGTTTGATGTTTTCCCGGACAGAGCAATTGCCAAGGAAATGACTAGTGACGATGAGGAGATAATAACAGGGAGAAAAAATAGAATAGAAAAAGACGAAAGATATGTCGATAATAAAAATAATATCGGGTGGGTGCATACAATAAAAACACCGATCAAGGATGAAAAGGGGAAAATACAATTCATCATAGGTATAAGTGAGGAAATAACAGATAGGAAAACGACCGAAGAAACAATTAAAGAAAGAGAAGAAAACTATAGAGCATTAATCGAATCGTCAAGCGATGCTATATATGTAATTCAAAGAAACAGGCTGGTACTTGTTAATCCTGCATGGGAAAAACTTTTCGGCTATGCTGCCAAAGAAGCTTTATCAAAAAAATTTAACATAATGTCGATAATTGCTCCCGAAAGCAAAAAATTAATTTTAAGAAGATTTAAAAACAGACTTAATAATAAAGATGTGGAATCCCGTTATGAAATAAAAGGGCTTACGAAGAACGGAGAAGTGATCGATCTGGAAGTTAATACAACAGAAATTACCTGGAAAGGACAGACAAGCGTACAGGGTATTTACAGGGATATAACAGAAAGGAAAAGAATAGAAGAAGCACTAAGAAGAGAAGCTTTTATTTTTGACAATCTTTATGACGCCATTATTATAACAGACCTTGAAGGAAAAATTTTAAATTGGAATGCCTCGGCAACAAAGCTATACGGATATTCCAAAGAAGAAGTTTTGAACAAATCTGCCGAAATTTTAAATAAAGAAAATTACTCCTTTATGCTTACACAACAAATTATTGAGGCAGTGCAAAAAGACGGCAAATGGAACGGTGAAGTTGATTTTATAAGAAAAGACGGTTCGAATGGAATTTCGGAAACAATTGTTTTCCCTTTCCGGGATACAAGAGGAGAACAAATTGCTTTAGTGGGTGTTAACCGCGACATAACCGGAAGGAAAAAAATAGAGAATGAGCTGCGGGAAAGCGAAGATAAGTTCAGAAGACTCGCAGAAAGATCGATGATCGGTATTTATTTAATCCAGGATAATAAATTTAAATATGTTAACCCTAGATTCGCAGAAATATTCGAATATAAATTTGATGAAATAATGAATAAATTAGGTCCGGATAATCTAACTTCGCCCGAAACCTACAAAATAGTAGGTGAAAATTTAAATAAAAGATTGAAAGGCCAAATAGATGTTCTACATTATGAATTTCAAGGTGTTACCAAATCAAAAAAAGTTATAGATGTAGAAGTATATGGGTCACGTACCAATTATTTGGGAAAGCCGGCCGTAATAGGTACCTTACTTGATATTACCGAAAGAAAAATATCCGAAAAAGCTTTACAGGAAAGTAAAAAAAGATATCAAGAGTTAGCCGATATGCTTCCTCAAACTATTTTTGAAGCTGATGTAACGGGTAAACTTACTTTTGTAAATCATGCAAGCTATAAAATTTTTGGGTATACAAAAGAAGACTTTGAAAAAGGACTTACAATTCTTCAAATGATTGTGCCGGAACAACGACAAATAGTTCAGGACAACATGTATAAAGTTCTTAAAAGAGAAAAAGTATACGACAACGAATATTTTGCACTTAAGAAAGACGGGTCTTCATTTCCGGTATTGATATATAATTCATTAATCATTCGGGAGGGAAAAGTTGCCGGTTTTAGGGGTATTCTTCTTGATATTTCCGATAGAAGGCAATCAGAGGAACAATTAAGAAAACTCTCCCGGGCAGTTGAACAAAGCCCTACCTCAATTGTTATTACAAATATATGGGGTGATATTGAATATGTTAACCCTTACTTTTCAGAACTTACCGGTTATTCATTTGAAGAAGCCATAGGTAAAAATCCCCGAATTTTAAAATCAGAGCATACCTCACCGGAAGAGTATAAAAATCTATGGGAATCAATTAGCAGCGGGAAAAAATGGAGAGGAGAATTTCATAATAAGAAAAAAAACGGCGAACAATACTGGGAAGAAGCTACAATTTCTCCAATTATAGATACAAATGGTAAAATTACCCACTACCTGGCTATTAAAGTAGATATCACTGAAAGGAAAAAAATTGAAGCGGAATTAATTAGAGCGAAAGAAAGAGCGGAAGAATCTGATAAATTAAAATCCAATTTCCTGGCTCAAATGTCTCATGAAATCAGATCTCCGATAAATATAATATTAAGCTATAATTCATTCCTTAAGGAAGAGTTAAAAGGAAAGCTTAATACTTTTATGGAGTCTTCTTTCTCATCAATCGATTCAGCCGGCAAAAGGCTGCTTCGTACAATAGATTTGATTCTTAATATGGCTGCTTTACAAAGCGGAAATATAGATTTGAAATTGGCAGAAGTCGACATGGCTGAAATCTTGAAGAGTTTAGTCAACGAGTTTGAAGTTACTGCAAAGAATAAAAACCTTACTCTTAATCTAAAGTTCAGAACGGAAAATACAAAAGTTTTAACTGACGATTACCTTGTGATGGAAATATTTCAAAACTTAATTGGCAATGCTATTAAATATACATCTAAAGGCGGAGCAGAAATTATTGCATATGAAAATGAAGAAAAGAAATTTTGTATAGATGTTATGGATACGGGTGTAGGAATTTCCGAAGAATATCTCCCTAAATTGTTCAAGCCGTTCAGTCAGGAAGAAACCGGGTATTCCAGAAGTTATGAAGGCAATGGACTCGGATTAGCTATTGTAAAAAGTTATGTAGAATTAATAGGCGCAGAAATAAAAGTGAAAAGCGAAAAACAATCCGGTTCCGTTTTTACAATTACTTTTAATAAATAAAATACATTCCGTAATTTTCAGTTTACAATCTTTAACCGATTAATTTATTATTACCATAAAAACAATTTTAATATGGAATCCGAAAATAATTTCCAACAGCAAAACCTGGGCGATATGCCTGCCCAAGAATTCCGTAAATACGGACATGAATTAATTGATTGGATTGCCGATTATTTAAGTAACATAGAATCCTATCCGGTTTTATCCAATGTTAAACCGGGTGAAATTAAAAACAAATTACCCGGTCAGCCGCCCGATAAGCCCCAAACTATGAATAAAATATTTGAAGATATTGAAAAAATTATTTTACCGGGAATAACACACTGGAATCATCCGAACTTTATGGCTTATTTTAATTCAACATCAAGCGGCCCGGGAATTTTAGCCGAATTGCTTTCAGCGGCATTTAACGTTAACGGCATGCTCTGGAAAACCTCTCCTGCTTCAACCGAACTTGAGCAAGTTACTCTAAACTGGTTTAGGCAGATGACAGGCTTAAGCGAAGAATTTTGGGGAATTATTTACGACACAGCTTCCGTAAGTTCAATGCATGCAATTGCGGCTGCACGGGAACAATTAGCTTCTCTTAATTCACGGGTAAAAGGATTGGCAGGCAGAACGGATATTAAGCGTTTAAAACTTTATGCTTCCGAACAAGCTCATTCTTCAATCGAAAAAGGAGCAATTACATTAGGCATCGGACTTGAAGGTATAAGAAAGATTCCTGTTGATGAAAAATTTAGAATGATTCCTGCAACTTTGAAAGATGCTATTGAAGAAGATAAAAAAAACGGCTGGCTTCCGTTTTGTGTAGTTGCAACAGTCGGAACAACATCCACAACAAGTATCGATCCGGTAGATAAGATTGCCGAGATATGTTTAAAAGAAAATATTTGGCTTCACGTAGATGCCGCACACGGAGGTATTGCGGCAATTGTTCCCGAAATGCGCTATATTTTTAAAGGGGTTGAAAAGGCAGATTCGATTGTTATAAATCCGCATAAATGGATGTTCACTCCCGTTGACATAAGCGTATTTTTCACTAAAAAGCCCAAAGTGCTTAAAAAGGCATTTAGTCTTGTTGCCGAATATTTAAAAACTTCGGAAGATAATGCTGTTGAAAATTATATGGACTACGGGATTCAACTCGGTCGAAGATTTCGTTCTTTAAAGTTATGGTTTATCATTAGATATTTTGGAGTTGAAGGAATAGCCGAAAGAATAAGAGAACATTTGAGATTGGGAAAATTATTTTCAGAATGGATAGATGGAAATCAGGCCTTTGAAAGAATGGCGCCTGTACCATTCAGCACCGTATGTTTTCGGGCTCATCCTTCTGGTATGAACGATGAAAATTTGCTTAACGATTTAAATGAAAAATTAATGAACAATGTAAATGCAACCGGAAAAATTTTTATAACTCACACAAAATTAAACGGCAAATTTGTGATCCGGTTAGTAATATCGGGATTACGAACAGAAGGAAAACATGTAACTGCCGCCTGGGAACTCATAAAATCCGAGTTAAGCAAGCTCGTTTGAAAAAAATAAATTAAAATTTTAACAGCAATGCAAAATCATTCTTCAAGAGTAAATTCCCACCCGCAATAAAAATCAGTTGCTTTATCAGGCGGACATGAAATACATTTCGTTTTTATTCTCGGGTCGATAGTTTTTGCAAAATTTGTAAATTCTACAATGCCTACGGATTTGCACGGAAAATCCGGAAGATTTTTTTGCCTTCTAAGTTTTTGAACGCGGCATTCAATCATTTTGAAAATCATTTTTTTATCATTTATCCATTCCACCGCCTGCTTGTTTATAGATGCATATAAACGATATTGAAAAGCCGTTTCAAGTGCTTTTAATCCGCCGTTATCCGGTATGTTAAATTCATTCTTAATTCTTTTAGCTTCGGAAACAGCGAATTTTTCCCACGATTTTGTATCCAGCTCAATTGCGGTTTCCATCCCGTATTTTTCTTCGGCAGCCAGAAACCAGCAGCCGTCGTGAGCAAGCCAGTTTTTGGCATATACTTTAATTATTTTTAATAAATCTTCTTTTGAAAAATCTTCTAACTTTTCCATAGTTATCCAATAATTATTAATCAAATATTACTGATTTAAAAAGATAAAACTCCAAATAATTTCCCGGCAACAAAATAAGTAATAAAAATTAAGAAGAGCCACCCGAGTATGTCTAAAATAAAACCTCCTTTAACCATATCGGCAATCTTAACATATCCTGTTCCATAAACCAAAGCATTGGGAGGAGTAGCTACAGGCAGCATAAATGCCATAGAGGCCGCCAAAGTTGCTGCCACAGAAAGCGCTATTGGATCATCGCCGGTACCCTTTGCAATAGAAATTATTATCGGTATCATCATAGAAACAACTGCAGTGTTTGATGTTACTTCGGTTAAAAGTTCCATTAGTATTATTATGACAATAACCAAAACAAGCGTTGAAGGCGCTCCTAAAAACGAAACCGTAGAAGAGGTTATCAAATTAGCCAAGCCGGTTTTAAACATTCCGTCGGATAATGCAATACCGCCGCCGAATAAAAGCAAAGTACCCCAATCAACAAACTTGGAATCCGACCAGTTAAGAACAAATTTTTGATTTTTCCAATCAACAGGCAAAACGAATAATAATAAAGCTCCGAATAACGCAATTATATTTTCATCAAACCAGGAAAGACTTAAAGAAAATGTTTTAGAAAAAATTAAATTCCAAAACGGATTTGTAACCCAAAGTAAAACAACAACAATAAAAGCAATAACAGTAAACTTCTCTCCTTTTGTCCATACACCAAGCGACTTTCTTTGCTGCTTAACTAATTGTTTACCGCCGTGTATGGTTTTAATTTCAGGCGGGAATACCTTTAATAAAACAATCCATGCTATAGGTATGAATAAAATGACAATCGGAACGCCTATCTTCATCCATTCGATAAAATTAAACTGCTTAATTCCCGATGCACCCAAAATGGATACACAAATGCCGTTGGGCGGTGTACCGATTATCGTTCCTATACCGCCTATTGAAGCCGCCCAGGCAATTCCAAGCATAATTGCTCTGCCAAAATTTGATTCACCGGCTTTACTTTCTCCCTGACTTATTATACCGATTCCCAGCGGTAAAAGCATAGCAGTTGTCGCCGTATTGGAAATCCACATTGAAAGGAATGCAGAAATTGCCATCATTCCTAGCAGAACCAATTTTGAACTGTTTGCTAAGTTACCGCGGGTTAAAATAAAAAGCGTCAGTCTTTTATCAAGCTTCCATTTTCGCATAGCTGCAGCCAATAAAAAGCCGCTGAGAAAAAGAAAGATAATCGGGTTGGCATAGTTTAATAAAATATTTTTTGCTGTAAATTGAAAAACCTCTCCGTGAAAAACTCCGGTAATATGAAAAAGCGGTAAAATGATTCCGGGCAGTAAAGCGGTTACCGGAATAGGAACTGCTTCCGATACCCACCAAATAACCATTAATACCAGCAAACCAAGTGTAATCTTTGTGCCGTATGCTAATTGGTAAATTTGCTGAGTCGATGCCGGCTGCGGAAGAATAATTTTCGCATTATCAACAAATGAGGCAGGAATATTCATAAAAAGTATAATCAGAAAAAGCAGGGGACCCAAAAAGAACCCGATCATGTGCCGGTATTTTTCGAACCCTTTTAGTGATGAAGATAGACTTTCTTCTATACTCAAAACTTCCCCGCATTTACTTATTTATAAATTAAAATAACAAATAAAATTATAATTTGAAATATTTTTAAAGAATTAAACGATGGTTTATAAATCTTACTAAGATATTATAATGCAGCAAACTTTAATTTCAATTTAAATGCCCGGTAACGTTTTCGTCATTTTTAATCTTTAATAAGAACTTTATTGAAGCAAATTATTCTTTTATTCCAAATAAGAATTTATAAACGGCAGAAAAATCTTTATCACCCAAACCGTATCTATCCGCCAACGCATATATTTCTTTAGCGCTGTTCGTCATAGGCAATGATACATTATTTTCGTAACCAGTTACCGCAGCCATTTCAAAATCTTTATACATCCATTTTAACGGAAACTCGGGATCGAAATTATTTTTTGTTATTTTTTCCTTTTTCCCTGCAAGAAACGGTGCAGTAATTGGGCCGCCGATTAATACGTTAAACAATTCTTCTTTTGTAAATCCTAACGACTCGCCTAAAACCAGGCCTTCCGAAAAAGCAACCATTGCCTGACCAAGCAGAAGATTTATAACCATTTTAATAGAGGTACCTTTCCCGTTTTCCCCTAAATGCAATATTTTTTTACCCATTACTTCAAGCAAAGAACGGACCTCATCGATATCTTTTTCTTCACCACCAGCTAAAAATAAAAGCTCTCCCTTTTCAGCCGGACCTAAAGTACCCGCAACCGGTGCATCAATAAACCGAAGATTTAATTTTTTTAATTTTTCTGCATTCAACTTTGAATAAGACGGATTGACAGTACTGCAATCAACCCAAATTGAATTCTGTTTTAATACTTTAACAAATCCCTTATCGCCAAATGCGATATTCTCAATTGCAGAAGGGTCGGACAGCATTGTAAAAATTATATTCACTTGTTTTCCAACCTCAAGCGGTGATTGTACAAGAACAGCGCCTTTTTTAATCAACCGGTCAGCTTTCTCTATGGTTCGGTTATAAATTACAAGTTCATGTCCATGCTCAATTAAATTATTTGCCATCCTAATTCCCATCAAACCGAGACCTATAAAACCTACTTTCATTTTTATACTCCTAGTTGATTTCGAAAAAATTTTATTAAAAGAATTATAAATGTTTGTTATCTATTAACAAAATTATGATGTAATTACTGTGATATTTTTCAATAGAATGAATATCTCTATATGGAGGTTAAAAGATTAAAGGAAATAACATATTTATCTTTGGAAACATCTTATAATGAAACACCTATCTCTAATTGAATTACATTGTTACAGCTTATCCCATTAAAATAAAGGATAATACGATCTTTTTATGGCATAAAATTATATATAGATATAGTGAGTGAATGGTAATTAGGGGTGATGACAAAAAATATTTTCTACATATCAAGATGTTATGCTTACATACTCCTTAACTATTAAGGAGAAAACTTCCAAAACTTGATATGTAATATATAGTAAATATACTGTGGAGGGAAAAATGGAAGTTTCAGGATCTACAATAGTAATGGTATTTTCTATTGTTGTTTTTATTTTGTTTTTATTTGATTTTATATGGAGCAATAAATGATAATTTTATCGTACCCGTTAACGGTAATGTTTTCTCTACTTATTACTTTTGCCTTTTTATACGGCGGCTTAGTATTATCTAAAGAAATAAAATAAATATGCTGCTTAAGTAAAAAAAAGCGGAAAAGGCAATACTCCTGCCTGCAGATTTCAATTTCGTTCCAAATTCTCTACCTTTTCCAGCCGCCTTTTAAACCTTCCTTCATTTATATATTTTGCACTTAAAAATGCAGTTGCTAATTCTTTAGCAACTTCGTCACCTATAATTCTTGCTCCGAGACAAAGTACATTCATATTATCGTGCTCAACCCCTTGATGAGCGGAATAAGTATCGTGACAAATGCTCGCTCTAATTCCTTTTGTTTTATTCGCCGTTACGCAAGCTCCTACTCCGCTGCCGCAAATAACAATGCCCCTTTCCGCATCACCCTTGGAAACGGCTTTTGCTAATTTATCTGCAAAATCGGGGTAATCATCTTCTTTATCGTAAACATGATTTCCTAGATCGAGGACATCATAATTTTTTTCATTAAGCCAATTCACTAAGAATTTTTTCAATTCAAATCCCCCGTGGTCGGAAGCAATAGCTATTTTCACTTGTGTATCCTTTCCAAATTTTCTTTATACATAAAATTTGTAACTTCAAAACGAACAAAAAATCATTTGCTTCGTAAAAATAAATTACGGAACAAATATAATTCAAAACTAAAAATTATTTTTTAAAAAATTCTGTTAAAATTACTATTTTATTAACAGAAAATTTATTTTTGATGTTAAACGGATGTTAAAATATGGGAACACATTATAAAGGAACGAAATCTGAAATATCCGCATTAAATACTTTTATAAAATTGGTAAGAGCTTCCGATTCGGCTATTTCCCGTGTAAATAATTCTTTTACAAGATCTAAATTAACGTGGAGTCAACTAAATACTCTCGATGCCCTATATCATTTAGGTCCGCTAAGTCAAAAAGAATTGGGGAAGAAAATATCTAAAAGCGGCGGAAATATAACTCTTGTAGTAGATAACCTTGAGAAACAGTATTTAGTTAAAAGAGAAAGAGGAAAAGAAGATAGAAGACTTTTTATTATTAATCTTACCGATAAAGGGAAAAAAGTTTTTGAGGAAATTTTTCCGGAATATTTAATCCTAATTAAAAATGTTATGAATACACTTACGGATTCCGAACAAAAAGAGTTACAGCGGTTGTGCAAAAAAATCGGTTTGGGCAATACTAAATAATATCTGGGAAATTGATAAAAGATTAATTTAACTTACTTTTCACTTCTTCCAATATTTTAGACAGAATATCACCGGCTTTTCCAATTAAAGAATCATTCATAATTGCGGAAGCTTCTGTTGATTCTATATTAATTTCAACCAAATGCGCTCCCGTATCTCTTGCAATATAAATTAAAGAAGCAGCCGGATATACAACCGCGGATGTTCCTATTATAAAAAATACATCGCAGCTTTCTGCGGCTTTCTCTGAAGCAATAAATTGATCTTGAGGCAGATACTCGCCGAACCAGACAACATCGGGACGAATTAGTCCTCCACATTTACATCTTGGAGCCGAATTATTAAAACCAATATCTTCATTATAAAAAGTATGACACTTTATGCAGTAATTTCTTTCAATATTACCATGAAGTTCATAAACATTTTTGCTGCCCGCCCGCTTATGGAGGTTATCAATATTCTGAGTTATTACTGTAACTCCGGGTAGTATCTTTTCGAATTCTGCAATTGCAAGATGCCCATTATTGGGTTCAGCTCCGTGGATTATTTTTTTCCGGTGATTATACCACTCCCAAACAAGATCAGGATTATTTAAGAATGCATTAAAGTTTGCTAATTCTTCGGGTTTCAATTTATTCCAGATACCATCTTTCCCTCTAAAAATAGGGATGCCGCTTTCAGCGGATATACCCGCACCTGTAAAAAACACAACGGATTTTGCAGAAACAATTTTATCTATTGTACTCTCAGGGATATTATTCTCGTTCATGAGTAATTAATAATCTTATTCATTCTTAATTTTTTCCAATAAAACCTTAGCTTCCGAAAGCACTTCATCATCGTTTTCATCTCTTTTAGGACTTGAAATCACTTTCTTTAAATTTTCTCTGGCCTTAGCATATTCGTCCTGTCTTATATAAGCTTTGGCTAAATCCAAATAGAACATTCTAAAATTAGGATACAGCTTTATTGCAATATTATATTCATTGATTCCTTTATCGAGATCAGCCCAACCTAAACCGAGAATTGCCCTTGCAGGTGCCCATTTTTCGCTTACTTTTGCATTAGTTCTTCCTAAAATATAATGAGCTAAGGCCTGAACATAACTTCCGCCGTTTCCCAAACCGATTGCCTTATCGCAATCCGATTTAACCGAATTTACAACACCGGCAACAGAAAAGACACCTTTAAACAATGCTATCTTTCCGTTTGCAATCGCTCTTCTTACATAGGTCACGGATTTATCCGGCGCAAGCTTAACTGCCTTATCTGCATAATTATATGCTTTTTGATATACTGCAAGCTGGGCATCTTCCTGATTGCTGGTCGAGTCGGGCATTTTTTCTGCTTTGTAAACATAAATTCTGCTTAATCTCCAATACACTTCCCAGTTATTCGGGAAAAGTGTATCAGCTTTAGAATATACTTCAAATGCTTTTTGATTATTAAAATCAACATCGAGATAATTATCACCTTGTTTTAAAAGTTCCTGTAATGTCTGACCGAACATCAAATTGGTCGACAAAATAATAAGTGAAAAAAGTAACCACATAATTTTAGGTTGAACGGAAGCTTTCATTTTATTCTCTTCCTTATTAATTAATCAAAAAGTGTTTTATTAGTTCCGCCGGTTTCTTCCGACTGAACACCCGGATTATAAAGATCGGTAGAGGCTAACGAAATAAATTTAGTCCATTTGCTGTCGGTTATTTGATTTGATAAAACAGCATTCTTATAGGCGTTTACTTTAGCACTTAATTCATCAGCCTGGTATAGAGTAATTGCTTCTATAGTTTTGGGTACTACCGGCGAAGCATACTCAAGTTTACCCTGATGGCTTAGAATTAAATGAAGCAGACAGTTTTTAGTTTCTTCGGGAAAGTTAGAAATCTTTTTTACTTCTTCATTAATCAACATAGCAGAAATTACAATATGCCCGAGCAGCTTACCTTTATCAGTATAATCAAAAGAAGTCTCGTAGCTAAGTTCCTCAACTTTACCGAAATCATGAAGCATAGCGCCGCAGATTAAAAGATCCCTATTAATTTCGGAGTGAATATCACTCATCAAATCACAAATTTTTATTATTTCCAGTGTATGCTCAACCAAGCCGTGAATATATGAATGATGCCAGGATTTGCCTGCCGGAGCTTTTAAAAACATTTCAAGTCTTTCGCCATTGAATATCTGCTTCATTAAAGTTTTAAGGTAGGAACTTGAAATCTTCTCTATTCTATCCAGAAGTTCTTTTTTCATAATTTCAGGATCGCGCTTGGAAACAGGAAGAAAGTCTACCGGCGACACATTGTCTCTCTCTTGTGCTTTGCCTATAGAATTTATCCTTATCTGCGGAACTCCCTGGAATTCATCAATACTTCCGGAAACTTTTACAATATCCCCGGCAATTACCCGGTTGTAAAAGCCTTCAAAGTTATCCCAAAGATTTGCGTTTAAGGAAAGAGTTTTATCACCCAGTTCCAAATAAAGATATTGCTTATTTGTTTTAGTAGTTCTAATCTCACATTTTTTTAGCAGTAAGAAGTGGTTTACAGGTTCCCCTTTATTAAGTGATATTAATTCTTTTTGATCAAGCATATCATCGTGTAAAAATTATTAAATAAATTTCTAACAATAATATAAAAAATTACAGAGCTTAATGCCGATATTAATTTCTCCCGTTTTAGCTATTATTCTTCTATTACCTTAAAAATATTTTCTTTGGAAAGATGTGCAATAATCGATCTGTTTAATAAATCTATTGAAACAGCTATTGTTTTACCGTTTTCCGTATCCTGAACTTTGCCGATAACACCTTCAAATGGACCGGAAGTAATAAGCACTTTAACACCGGGCATAAGACCTTCTTTTATGGAAAGCTCCGAATTCGTATTAAGCACGGTTTTTAAATTGTCTATCTGCCATTGCGGAATTTTAGCAGGTTTACCAAGATCAAAAACACATCTTACAATCGCTTTTTGTTCCAGAGACATTACACGCTGTTTTTCATTTGCAAAAATTAAAATATACCCCCGCAGAAGCGGTTCGGTAATTTTTTTCTTCCTGTCGCTCCATTGTTTTGTCCTGGTTATTGTCGGAAGGAAATATTCAACCCCTAACTCTTCAATTTGCTCGGCAGCCTTAAACTCATTCCTGGGTTTTGTATAAAGAGCAAACCATGCTCTATCTTCAAAAGCTTTTTTTATTTCATTAGGATCTTGAATCATATTTAAATTTAATTACCTGATTTATTTAACAGCATGGAAAAACTATATTCAAACCGGCCTTCTTCCAACCGAATAATATGTAATCTGCTTTCCTTTCATTTTGCCCGGGTCATACAAATTACGTCCATCAAAAATTACAGGTTCTTTTAATAAAGATTTAATTTTGCTAAAATCGGGAGTTCTGAATTCATTCCACTCCGTTACAATAATAAGCGAATCTGCATTTTCCAAAGCATGATAAGAATTTTTTGCAAAAGCAATTCTATCTCCAAGAATTTTCTTGCTTGTCTCCATAGCTTCCGGATCATAAGCGGAAACCGAAGCGCCGTTTTCCAAAAGCATATTAATTAAAGCTATCGAAGGAGCTTCCCTTATGTCGTCAGTATTGGGTTTAAAAGCGAGTCCCCAAACTGCAAAATGTTTTTTAGAAATATCGCCATTAAAATGTTTAATTATTTTCTGAAGGAACAATTCTATCTGCTTTTTATTAACCGATATAACGGATTTTAATATTTTAAATTCATACTTATTTTCATTTGATGTATTAACAAGTGCAGTAACATCTTTGGGAAAACATGATCCGCCGTATCCGACACCAGGAAATAAGAATCTCTTGCCTATTCTTGAGTCCGAGCCGACGCCTATTCTTACTTTATCTACATCAGCGCCTGTTAATTCGCATAGGTTTGCTATCTCGTTCATAAAAGATATTTTTGTTGCCAAAAACGAATTGGCGGCATACTTAGTAATTTCCGCAGAGCGTTCGTCCATAAAATATATTGGATTGCCGGAACGTACAAAGGGTTCATATAAAAGATTTAAAACCTCTTTTGTCTTTTCATTGCTTGTTCCAATTATAACTCTTTCCGGTTTCATAAAATCTTCTACTGCCATCCCCTCCCTTAAAAATTCCGGATTGGATGCAACATCAAAATTAAAATCCGGGGCATAATTCTTTATTGCAGCACGAACTTTATCGCTTGTACCGACAGGCACGGTACTTTTATCGATAAAAATTTTAAACCCAATATTCGGTTCGGCTTTAAATAATTTTCCGATATCGCCTGCTACGCCTAAAATATACTTTAGGTCTGCACTGCCGTCTTCATCCTGCGGTGTGGGAAGACATAGAAAAACTATTTCACAATCTCTAACGGCTTCGGAAAGATCTGTTGTAAATTTAAGCCTGCCTTCTTTTATATTTCTCTCAAATAAAATTTCAAGTCCCGGTTCATATATCGGAACAATTCCGTTTCTCATCTTTTCAACTTTTTGTTCATCAATATCCACACATAACACATCGTTGCCGGTTTCGGCAAAACATGTTCCGGTTACTAATCCTACATACCCTGTACCTACAACAGCGATTTTCAAGTCAACCTCCTAAAAAAATATACTTCGATCTATACAAAGATAATAATTTGAAAATTGTTAAAATTAACCCCGAAATTTAAGAAGAATAATCCAAAACCGTTTGCACTTTTTCGTTAAACACATCTTCGGCAACCGGTTTTTGTAAGATGGTATTAATACCGAAATTTTGATATGCCAATTTTAAATCGTTTGTAATTTCCATTGCAATCGCAATAATCGGGATTTTATGACCTCGATCTTCACGCCTTATAGATTCCACAAATTGAATTCCGCTCATTAGCGGCATTTCATTTTCAGTTATAATTAGAGATGGAAAATGTCTATAAACCATACCCAAAGCTTCGTAGCCGTTGGGAGCACCCAATAAATCATAATTTGGGAAATTTTCTCGAATCATTCTTTCAAATTTTCTTTTATCTTCCTTATTGTTTTCGATTAAAAGAATAGTATTAGGAAAAGACGGTACGGTAAAATGAAACTCGCTGCCTTTACCCTGTTCGGAATAGAACCAGATTTCTCCCCCGTGCTTTTCTACTATTTCTTTAACCAATGAAAGCCCTAATCCCGTACCTCGTTCTCCTTTTGTACCCTCAGTAGTATACATCTTTTCTATTCTAAAAAGTTTCACTTTATTTTTTTCAGAAATACCTATACCTTCATCCTTAACCACGAACTCAATAAATTGATCATTAAAAATATCCGCTTGAATTTCAACAGTTTGCCCTTCCCTGGAAAACTTAATTGAATTGTTCAAGAGATTGGTAATTACAAGTGTTAAAAGCCTTTCATCAACACGGATATATAAACTGTCTTTTACAAGTATTTTAATATCTATATTTTTTCTTACTGCATTGCCGGTAAGAGATGAAATACAGTTGAAAACCAGGGTTTGCGCATGCAGCCTTTCAGGTTCAAGTCTCATTCTCCCGGTTTGGAGCCTTGACCAATCGAGCAGGTAATTTATTAAATGAAGCTGGCTTTGGGATGATCCGTTAATGAAGTTTAAATATTCGGTTTTATCTTTTTCCGATAAATTCGGTTCGTTAAGTAAAATTTCCGAAAAGCCGAGTATGCTTGTAAACGGAGCTCTAAGATCGTGAGAAAGCATGGAAATAAATTTATCTTTAGTGGAATTAAGCTCCCTGTATCTCTCAAGCGAATCTTTAGCGGAAATCTCATCTTCTTTTAATTGTGTTACATCCGTAACTATACCAAAAAATTCAACAGCTTTTCCTTTACTATTTCTTTTAACCGAAACGCTTTCCTTTATCCATACTATATTTTTATCTTTTTTAATTATCCTATAAATCAAACTTATATGCTGCTGAGAAGAATCTGCAACAAACTCGGAAAATAATTTTTTTAACTTTTGAAGGTCTTCCTCCAAAACGATTGCAGTCCCTCTTCCCGGAAAATGTTTTATTTCGTCTCCTGTATAACCTGTTACATCAAGAATATTTTCAGAATAGAAAACTTCATCCTTTTCCCCGACCTTTTTCAGAGACCAGAGGAAAGAGTCCTTAATATCCGAGACGAAATCCTGAACAGAATTATAAATATTTTCTTTTTTAAGCAATTTACCGGTAATACCCCCGGCATTCTGCTTTTTCTTTGTCTCTTTTACAATATATTTATCTTTCTTCTTAGAATTTCCCAAGTTTTCTTTTTTATTCGAATCTCTTTGTTTTTTCAATTTAGTAAGGCTTGATTTATAAAATATTAATCCATTCAAATATAAGAAAATAGTAAGTTATTTAAAATTTAACTAAAAAGATTTTTAAATTGATTAAAAAGATATGTTACTAAGACTATATATTTTAGTGATTATAAAAAATTTGGCTGATTAAGTGAGCTTTTGTAAGGCTTGACTTTTAGCTGTTGCTGTAAAAATAGAAAGGCTATCCTTTTTAACCGAATAGCCTTTAAGTATTAATTAAAGTTTACTTTTGTAATAATTAAATGTAAAACATCAATAAATTTTTTCAGCAATAATAATTACTTTAACAAAATCATTTTTCTAACTTGAGTAAAGCTGCCTGCTTCAATTTTGTAAAAATACATTCCGCTTGTCATATTTAATGCATTAAAGTTTATTTTATGAATACCCGCGGCCTCAAACCCGTTTACTAATGTTCGTACTTCCTGTCCGAGTGAATTATAGATTACCAGCTTTACATTTGAACCGGCAGGAAGCGCATAACTTATGGTAGTGCTCGGGTTAAACGGATTAGGATAGTTTTGATCAAGTGCATAAGACGCCGGAGAACCGATGTTGACTTCAACTATTTTAGAATATTTATATGTCCCGTTATTGTCTATTTGTTTTAGTCTGTATGAATATTTTCCAGGACTTACCGTATTATCAACATAAGAATAATCTTTTGGAGAATTGCTGTTGCCGCTGCCGTGAACAAAACCGATTTTTGCCCAATTGGAATTTACCGATTTTCGTTCTATGCTGAATCCGAAATTGTTTAACTCTGTCGCAGTATTCCACTTTAACGTTACTGCTTTTGCATTTGTTAATGCGGTGAATGATGTAAGTTCTACAGGAAGAGCATAATTAGTACCGCTATTATTATTAAGATTTATTGTCTCCATATCAGCTTCATCGCTTGTAGGAGAAGAAAAAGTTGTTGTCATTACATAATATGAATTATCAGCTGTGCCGTTAATATCAGAGCCGGGTATTGTTGCTGAATAATCTGTACCGCTACCTGTTGCTTCAATAAAACTCGAGGTTGCCCATCCGTCTGTTGTATAACGAATAAAAACATGTTCTTCAGTTGATTTCGCACCACTTAAAGTTATATTAACTAATACATCATTTCCGGCTCCAGAGTAATTATCTGAAACATTAGTAATAGTAACAGGTTGAGCTGATGTTTCCATAAATACCGCATTAGTACTTTTATAACCGCTGTCTGCAAAATTAACCGTATACCACATGCCGTTAGTCAGAGTAATTGAATTATTCGTACCTGCACCAAAGGAATAACTTTGAACCGTATTCATTGCAACTGTGGTTCCTCCCCACTTATTAGTAAAATAATTACTTGAAGGACCGCTTGTAAATAAAAATTCATAAGTACCTCCTATTAAATCCGCACCGGAAGAAGCCACACTAAAAGTAGTATGATATCTTCTCGTGCCAACTGCAATAACAGCAAGGTTACCGCTTGCCTGTGTTGCACTAGCTAAATTTGCAACTGTTGGGGGATCGCTCCACCCGTCATAAGCCCCAGGCATATTTAGGCCTTGCGGTTCATATATTTGAGCCTGCAATACAATAAACGGAACAAGTAAAAGAACCAGTAATAATTTTCTCATAACTTTCCCTCTGAAATATTATTGAAAAAAGAAATTAGTTGATTAAAAAGTTATAATGACTGCCGTATCACAAAATCTCCCTCAAATTTTTTCTTTAATCTATTTAGAAATACTTTAAAAATGCACCCTCCAAACAAATAGTTTTTCGAGATCATTTTAATTTGAAACAAGAAAAAACTATCTATTTGGGTAGCAAGCCGTATAATTGGGCATATATGGGAAATTTAAAGATTTGTATCCAAGTTATGATTGCGAAATTACCTTAATGGTAGAAGAGGCCCAACGTTTTAAAAACGTTATGTGTCTTATAATCCCCTTCCCTTTGGGAAGGGGTAAGGGGATAGGCATTATTTAAGCAGCAGCATTTTCTTTGAAGTGACAAAATTCCCTGCTCTAATAGTATAAATATATACGCCGCTTGACAGATTAACAGCATTAAAATTTACTTCATGCTTACCTGCTTCTCTAAATGAATTTACTAAATCAGCTACTTTCTGTCCCAGCATATTGTAAACAATTAATTTTACATACGATGATTTTGGTAATGAATAACTAATTATTGTATTTGGATTAAAAGGATTAGGATAATTCTGAGATAATTCATACGAATAAACAACTGTCTTTTCATTTTTTACATCAGTAATAATACTTTGATAAGCAGATCTTGCATTTGCAATGCTCGTTCTCAAATCATTTAAATTGCTTCCGCCTGCAATTGCAAAGCCTACATCAATTGTTTGTCCGGGTGCTATTGTGTACGGCCCCGAAGAAGTAACCTCGGAAATATCGCCGGGTCCTGCTTGAGACTTGCCTATACCATTGGAAATAGTCTGCCACTTTTCCGCATGTGAAAAACCGTCGTATATATTTATCCCCCCATCAGAACCGTCATTCAGTATTCCGAAATAACCGTAGTTGTTTGATGAAATAAGTGCTGAGCCAATCCAAGTTTTAGGATTTCCGCCTTCGTGATAAACGTAACCTAAATTACCTGTAGAGTCATAAGCCGTATAATCGCTGTCTCCCGATGCTTCAACCATATCCCAGTCTAAAAATATGCCTGCATAATAATTGGCTATTGTTGAGTCGGAGTTGTTTGTAAAATCATACCTAAGAATAACAAAATTCTGATTAGGCGAACCGGAATAAGCGTAAGATTGAAATTTTGTAGTAATGCCAAGCTTTGCACTTCCAGCATTGTTGTCGTTAAACATTCCTAAAGTTTGCTGGTTTGCAATAGTCCCCGGAGTTTTTAATGCTATATGCTGCAAAACGTAAAAGGAACTATCTTCATAACTTTGATCCGACCCCCTTGCTGCATCTGAAATATGAGAAGATGAATTGCCGAATATTAATGCACCTTCAAATAATAAATTTGGTCCTCCTGCATATTTAAAACCCTGCCCCTCTATATTTGTAGGATAATCATTAAAGCCAAGGTTTCCTTTACTGGTTATAGTAAGAGCAATATTATTTCCGGATTGAGTAACATAAGACGGATTAACATTAACACTGATTAATTGAAAATCAGAATAGCTGCTTCCGTCGGTATATTTTAAAATAAAATTTAGCTTTGCATCGTAAGGGACTGAATCTGCGATTGTAAAGGTAAACTGCGAAGCTGAATTGCTGAACGAATCAAGAGTTGCAATGCTATTAATATTAAAAGTACCGTTATCAACTTTTGCATAGTTATCCAAACTAATTAAAGAGACATTAAGATTATTAATAGGTTTTAAATAATTCAAAAATTCTGCTTTAACGGAAACTGTTTCGCCAGGTTCAAAAATATTATTGTTGTTTCCTCCCGGTGCAGCATCTGAAAAAACAACATTTGTTGCTCTAACTGCTTCCGAGTTTGAGTCTGAAAGCGCTTTGTATGCATCAATTCTTCCGTAGCCTAAAAGATATTTGTACTGAGGATTTTTAGATGATATATCATCACTATTAACTCTAATTTGCTGAATAACCTGACCGGGTGTATAATTTGGGAAACGAGAAAATACCAACCCGGCTAAACCTGCCGTTAAAGGCGAAGAGAAGGACGTTCCGCTTACATAAGCATAAGATGATGTACTCCATGTAGAATAAATATTCACTCCGGGTGCGGAAACCGAAACGTTTGCAGCATAATTGGAAAAGGAAGCTTTTAAATCACCCTGCCCTGTTGCCGCAACTGATAGAACTCCATTATAAGATGCGGGGAAAAAGTTCTCAGAGGAATTGTCATTACCCGCAGCAGCGACAACCAATGCGCCTTTCGAAACAGAATAATCGATAACGGACTGCTCATATTTAGAATAACCCCCTCCGCCCCAACTGCAATTAATTACTTTTGCACCATGATCAGCTGCATACATTATTCCTTCAAAGCCATAAACTATATACGGATTTCCCCCGGCATCCGTAATATCGGCTTCTGCAGCTTTAACAGGCATAATTTTACAATTATAACCAATTCCGGCAATTCCTTCATTATTATTAGTAACAGCAGAAGCTGCTCCGGCAACTGCGGTACCATGAAAAGGTTTATCTTCCATCGGATTATTATCCGGTGTCCCGTTTAATCCGCCGAAATCCCAGCCGATAGAATCACCGGGAAAATTTGTATCATTCTGCCAATTAGGATTATGCCAGATGTTTGCGTATAAATCCGGGTGCATCCAATCAACCCCCGTATCAACAATTCCTATAACTACTGTTGCGTCACCTTTCGATATATCCCATGCTCCTGCGGCATTTATTAATGAAAGACTATATTGCGATGTATAAGAAGGGTCATTCGGAGTAAACGTAACTCTCCTTACATATTTGGGTTCAGCCCATTCTATATTGCTTAGTTTTTTAATTTTATTTGCAACCATTTGCGGGTCCGCATTATTGGAATATTTTACGAACATGATTCTGTTCAAACCAAATGCCGATGCGCCCGGTTGATTTCTGAATACTTCATCAGATGAAGTAAAATTGAATTGTTTGAACTCGGAGTTTAATTGTGCAGTTATATTTTGAGCTTTCGTTAATCCGCTAACCGGGGAATTTTTCAATTTAATAACAACGGTATTAGCTAAATAATATAAATTCCCTTTGTGAATTACTTTTGTATTTGAGCCGAGATTATTATTTGATCCAAAACTAAATGACGAGATCATTAAAGAGATGGGAAGCAATAATTTTATTATGTGGGAATATTTCATCTGATGCTCTAAATTGTTTAAAACATGTTTATTAAATACTATTAAGAATACTTTTAATTCAATTTATGGGGAAAAAGAAAACAAATTATTGTTATCGGATAAAATAAGATTAAATTTAAATATAAGCTTGACAAAACACACAACAGTAGTTATGTTACATTGTATCAATTCTTCATATTATGAAAGAATCAATATTTTCCTTTTTGTTTTTTAAAAGTGGGTACTTACTAAATAAACAATAAAAAATGAATTAAAGGGGTAGATTATGAAAAAGTATTTTTTACCTTTATTTGTTTTTCTTTTTTTTATAAATAGTTTCAATATCAAGGCTCAATCGATAAAATTAGGTTTGAGGGGGGGAATAAATATTGCAAGTTTATCATTTGATCCCGATATAAGTACGTCTTTACCAGTGATGTCAAATTCCAATCTAACAGCATTCTTAGCAGGTGGAATTGTTCAATTAGATTTAGCCGGTCCAATTTCCTTGAAAATCGAACCCACATATATTCAAAAAGGTGCTATTATTGAAGGCAATAATATACCCTTTGATATTAGCGGGCAACAAATACAAATAGAAAATCTTAAAATTTCATATAAACTTGGATATTTGGAAATCCCGATTCTATTAAGAGCCAGTATCCCACTACCGCAGGTTAAACCTTATGCAGAGGTTGGCCCGGCAATCGGGTTTAATCTTTCATCTTCTTTTACAATGGACCTTACATATGGGGGTCAAAGTATATCGGAAGATATAGACAATAAAGATAATACTTCATCTACAGAATTTGGTTTAATATTCGGTGCCGGAATTGAATATAGTGTAAACCCTTTAGTTTCATTTATTGTTGACGGCCGTTATTCACTGGGCCTTAGTGATCTTTCAAAAGGCCAAACAACTGCTGATCAACAGAACGGACAAAATGCTAAAATTAAATCAAGCGGTATTCAAATTACTTTTGGAATAATGTTCGGATTATAAAATACTTTTAATTCTTGAATAATATAAATAGTGTAATTAAAAATTCGTAATAAAATTTTCAATTCTTCATGTATTTAATTAAACGGGGTTCTTAATAACTTATATAAAAAAATTGTCGGAGGTAAACTTATGAAAAAGGGTTCCATAATCTTTACACTTTTTATTTCTGTGCTTTTTATTTCTTCTTCCACATTTGCTCAGTTCAAATTATCCTTAACACCTGCTTTAGGAATGAATTTCAACCTTCATACCGGTTCGGATTTACCTGAAAGCGGGACTGGTTTCGGAATGATGATCGGCGGATATGCCGACATGAATTTTACCGAAAACATCGGTTTGATTGCCGGGCTAGCATTTTATGACAATCGCAGCGGGTCCTGGACCGAAACAGGAACTCAACAAGGTGTTAGTTACACTGTAGACTATGGTGCAAGTTTAGCGTATTTCCAGATTGAATCACTATTTAAACTAGGCGTAAAACGTTCCAGCTTTTATTTTGTTATGGGACCTGTTTTAGGATTCAATATTTCCAGTGAAGGTGAGCAAACCGTTAAAATAACAACTCCGGGATATACTTTCCAAGACGGAACTACATCTCAAAAATCGAAAGCTACTATTAAAGATACTCAGGTAAGATTTGAGCTTAAAGCCGGTGCAGGTTATGATATTCCCGTTGCAAATGGAATTGCTATTGCACCCCAGTTAACCTTCGGGTATGGTTTAACAAACGTTGTATCCGATGTTAAATGGTCGGTGTTGACAATACAAGCTATGGTTGGAGTAAAAATAAACATGCTGTAAGTTTTTCCCCTCTCCGGAAATTTAAAGGCGGTTTAAATAAATTTAAACCGCTTTTTTTTACTATAATAATCTTAATGCTTCACTTTGAGCTTTGATAGTTCTATCCAAATCTTCATTCGAATGCGCCGTTGAAATAAATGCTGCTTCAAATTGAGCAGGAGCCAGGTAAATTCCGCGTTTAAGCATTTCACTAAAATATTTTCCAAAAGTAACCGTGTTTGATTTAACCGCCGTTTTATAATCTCTGACTTCTTCTTCAACAAAGAACAAAGTCATCATTGAACCAACACGGTTCAAAGCATAATTTTTGTTTATGGATTTTAAGTTTTCTTTAATCCCCTTTTCAAGATATGATGCTTTCTCTTCAAGCAAAGAATATGTATCGGGATGATCTTTAATATAATTAAGAGCAGCATAACCTGCAGCCATTGCAAGAGGATTTCCGCTTAATGTTCCGGCTTGATAAATCGATCCGCTCGGAGCAATCATTTCCATTATTTCTTTCCTTCCGCCAAAAGCGCCGACCGGCAGTCCTCCCCCAATAATTTTGCCGAATGTAGTTAAATCCGGTTTTATGCCGTACAACTCCTGCGCGCCGCCTTTTGATACTCTAAATCCGGTCATAACTTCATCAAAGATTAAAACAATTCTTTCTTCATCACAAATATTTCTTATTTCCCGTAAAAATTCCGGATTTGCAGGAACAACTCCCATATTACCGGCAACCGGTTCAATAATAATAGCAGCAATTTCATTTTTATTTTTTACAATTAATTCTCTCACGGATTCAATATCATTATAATCAGCCAAAAGAGTATCTGCAGCATTACCTTTTGTAACACCTGGACTTGTAGGAATGCCCAATGTTAATGCACCCGATCCTGCTTTAATTAAGAAATAATCTGCATGTCCGTGATAGCAACCTTCGAATTTTATAAATTTTTCTTTACCGGTATAACCGCGTGCAGTTCTTACTGCACTCATCGTCGCTTCGGTACCGCTGTTTACCATTCGCACCATTTCTATTGAAGGAACTAACTCGGTTATCAGTTTTGCCATTTTCACTTCAAGTTCCGTCGGTGCACCGAAACTCGTTCCGTTTTTAATTTCTTTTAGTAAGGCTTCTTTTATAAAAGGAGGATTATGCCCGAACAAATGCGGACCCCAACTGCCGATATATTCAATATATTCGTTATCATCAACATCGTAAATTTTTGAGCCTTCTCCTTTTTTTATAAATAAAGGATTACCTCCAACAGCTTTAAATGCTCTAACCGGTGAATTAACACCTCCCGGTATAATTTTTTTTGCTTCGTTAAACAGACGATTGCTTTTTTCAGTATTCATAATGTTTCCGTTTTTTTAGAGTATTTGATCTCCGAATAGATATTTAGATAATTTTTAATACAAAATTTAATAATATGCAAATTGTTATGTTAGGTTATTACAAAATAAATTTCACAATGTATACTCTAAAATTATATTCTTTTCAAATCCGTTCAAAATAAGATTAACTCTCTCTAATCTCTCCCTTAAAAAGGGAGAGACTTATTGTCAATAAATCATTATATGTTAATGTTCTGACAGGATATTCACATTAAGTCATTATATTTTATAAGCCCTTCCCTTCTCAAGGGAAGGGTGGGGGTGGGTTTATTAGTTAAAGGAAACGATTCTAATTTCCCTATTTTCTAAAACATATTTTCATTTTCAAAATTATTTTGGGCACTACTGATTATTTTAATTTATCATTCTTGCTTACAATCGTATTTAAAACTAAAATTTTATTACTATGCCTAATTCCCGAACAGCAGCTTATAATCTTTTGCCTTCGCTTTTTCCCACCACTTAACCGGAATGACTTTCCAATTATGCAAAGTCTCCGGTTTAATTATTTTTTTATTTTCAATCCATTTCATTAAATAATAACGCAAATCTTTTTGTGTTGAATGAATAATTCTTCCCGCTAAACTATCATGAGGGATTTTTGCTCCTTCTATCAAATGTCCGCCCCCGCCGTTTCCTCTGTATGAGTTTATAGCTACGGTATATTTTTTATTTAAATCAAAAGCCTTTCCATTAGACAGTGAAGTAATTGTAACTCTATCGCCGGCAGGCTTGGAAACATCTACCGTATAATTGATTCCGGCAGCAGAAGAAAAATTATAATACCGGCCGTAAAGCATAGGTCTTCCGTACTTTAAAATTACCTTTCCGTCTTTATCAACAGAGAACTTTAATAAATCGTCATTTTCATTTTTCATCTGATTAAACCATTTACCGTAAGAATATTCAAGATAATCTTTTATTTCCTTTCCGGTTAATTGCATAGTGTAAAGAAGATTTTCATATTTATATAAATTAAACATATCCCTTACATAAACAGTACCTTTTTTAATTTCGGCATTAAAAGAAAGCGGTGCGGCAAATGAAATATCCGCATGCGTTAATTCAAGCTGAATCTTTTGAATAAGATCAACAAAAGGAGAATCGCCGAATAATGATTCGCGTGTTGAAATTGTTTTTGTAAAATCTCCTATAGGTTTCGATACATATTCTTTTACTTCTTTAATTGCCGGGGCGAATTTTTTCATATACTCTTCATCGGGCTTATAATTTTTACTGTCTATTATTTCACCCTTTATTTCCTTTGTCCACTTGTTATCCTTTTTATGGTATTTCATAATAATATCGGCAACAGCGGCATGCCTGGCGGCATTGGCAGGATCAACAATCAAAACATTTTTGCCTTCATTATTTTTAACAAAGAAATTCCATACTTTATGGTCATGACCGGCAAAGACTACATCAAAACCCGGAACCATTTCCGCTACAAGCCTGGAAGCATTTTCTAATTTTCTTTCGCCTTCATTATAAAACTTTTTTACATCTTCCGGTCCCGAATGAAATAATCCTACAATCAAATCCGGCTTTTCTTTTTCTTTAATTATTTTAATCCATTTTTGTGCGGTTTCCACCATATCATTAAATACAATTCCTTTCCAAATATTTTTCGGAAGCCAGTTAGGTATTGCGGGAGTAATCATACCGAGTACGGCAATTTTAATCCCTTTCCTTTTTATTATTGTATATGGCTGAAAATAAGGCCGGTTGGTCTTAGTATCCACCGCATTGGCAGCCAGCCAGGGAAAGTTAAATTCTTTTTTTATTTTATCATAAACGGGATGCCCCGGTTCAATATCATGATTACCAACAGTGCCGACGTCATACTTCATAAAATTCATAACCTGTGCGCAAATATGCGGAACGTCAGTCTTTTCAAAATTATAATAATATACAACCGGCTGACCTTGAAGTATGTCTCCGTCATCTAACAAAATAACAGACTGATTTTTATCTGCTCTTTCTTCATTTACATATGTATAAATTTGCGCTAAAGATGTGTTTATATCTTTATTGTTTTTAAAATCATAAGGAAAAAGAGAACCGTGTACGTCGCTGGTTTCAATAAATTTTAGCTTAACTGTCTGGGCGTAAACACAATTGAAGGATAATAAAAGAAGCAGAGATAAAATTATAATTTGTTTAAAATATCTATTATTCATTTATTTTCCGTATTTAATAAGATGAAAAAATATTTTTGCTAGTTTGGGGAAAAGCCGAAAATTAATTAGCCAAACTTTTCTGCAAAAAATACAACAATTTAAATTAAAAATGTCCACCTTTCTTTCCATACATAAGATTATTAAATTAATTTGAAAATTATTAACTCACCTTACGCAAAACCTTGAAGGTTACTAGTTTTGGCAACCTTTTAGGTCCGGGTACAGTAACCTGGTATGTTTGTCTGTAGCGTAAGTTATTAGTTAAGTATCCTATAACAAAGTGTATTAGCTAATTGCAAAAGCTTATAATAAAATTTAATTTTATTTTCGAATAAATTAAGTGAGGTTATTATGGGTAGAGGCGAATTAATGTCTGTAGCTGCTCTTAATGCTATGAGCAGTGTAATGAACCTAACTTCAAAAGATAGGATATTGATATTAACCGATATTCACTGCAAAAATATTGCAGGCGCATTTAAACAAGCCTGTTTTAGCAAAGAATGCAAAGTCGATGTTTACCAGCTTGATGAAAAGACAAGACCGTTAAAAGAAATTCCGGACAAATTAAAAAATCTTCTCCCGAATAAAACCATTGTTTTAAATATTATAAAAGCTTTTGCTGAAGAAATACAATTCCGTATCAATTGGATATTTACCGTAAAAGAAGCCGAAACCATAAAATGCGCGCACATGCCCGGCATAACGGAATCTATGATGATAGAAGGTCCATTAAATGTTGATTACGCGGAAATGAAAACCCGGGCAAATTCATTAACGGCATTATTAAACGATGCGGAGTTACTACATATCTCTACGGAAAGCGGAACAAATTTAAAGATTGGAATTAAAGGACGAAGATTTATTGATGATGTTTTTATTGAACCGGGAGAAATGGCCAACCTGCCTTGCGGAGAAATTTATTGCGCACCGGAAGAAACATCCGCCGAAGGAGTGGTTGTATTTGATGCAAGCATTGGAGATATAGGATTATTAAAAACACCTCTTAAGGTATTTTTAAAGAAAGGAAAAATCACTGAACTCGAATGCGAAGATTCTAAAATAGTAAAAAAGGTAATGGAGCTGACAAGTATTGATGAAGATGCAAAAGTAATTGGGGAATTGGGAATAGGGATAAATCCGGGGGCGCGTATAACCGGAAATATGCTGGAAGATGAAAAAGCACTTAATACGGCTCATCTAGCATTCGGCAACAATGAGGATTTTCCCGGAGGAGGTAAGAACCGTTCTAAAATCCACAGGGATTATTTATTTCACCGTCCGACAATAAAAGCATTTTACAAGGACAAAACCAGCCGCACAATTATTCATAACGGGAAATTTTTATTTATCGATTGAAGACATCCCGGTAACAGAAATTCAAATATTATAATACCGGGACAAAAAATTACTCAAGTTGGCCGCTTGAAAAATTAATAATTGTAGTACTGTTGTAAAAAATAATCCATGAAGAATTGGTTATAAAAGCACATATTTTGTTTTATTAAAAGATTATTCCGGAAGTGAATTTGTTATTTCAACCGGCTTGCCTGCCGGCAGAGAATGATGCTGAACTATCATTTCGACCGAAGGAGAAATTTTTTTAATAAAAAGGATGAAATTTCTTAGTCGATGACTCCTTCGAAATGACTATTACTTCTTCTAGATACAATCCCTTAATGTGGAAAAAGGAAAGGTTTCAATCCGTTTTAACGAATTATAAAAATAAAGATCATCAACTTGATTAAAATTAAAAAGGCGTCCCGCAGACGCCCTGTTAAATTTATATAGAAACAAAATATCTATTTACATTCTAGGTTTAGCTTCATTAACAACGATATTTCTTCCATTAAATTCCGATTCATTTAATGCTTTAATAGCATTTTGAGCTTCGGAACTGTTCTCCATCTCTACAAAACCGAAACCTCTTGATCTTCCTGTTTCGCGGTCTTTGATAACTTTAGCAGAAATTACGGTCCCATGTGCTTCAAAAGCACTCTGTAATTTTCTATCATCAATCGACCAGGGTAGAGAACCAACAAATAATTTAGTACTCACAAAGGACTCCAAAAAAATTAGACAAAAAATCCGGTCTATTACCGGATATGTAAACTTAAATATTTTAGGTTATATAACCTAATTATTAATTTTCTGTTAGTACTCAAATCACACTAATTCTTGCTAAAACCGTTAAAAAAAGAAGTTTTTTTTATCAAATCATATCTTCCCAAAATAATCAAAAGAGGCGTGTGCACATTAAAAGAAATTCGTTAAAAAATTATCCGTAGTGGAGCGTTAAAAGATA